>NZ_JBHYMS010000021.1:0-111935 GCF_042743185.1 Inquilinus sp. NPDC058860
GACCCTCCGGGCCGTCGTCCCATGGCGACATGGTGCGTCGAACGGCTTGCCCGATGTGCCGCATCGCGCTACGCCGTTCTCCTGCCCTGTCGCCATGGGACGACGGCGCAGGACGCAACGAGTGTGAGAAATGCGGGCTGACATGAGCCTTGCCGTCGCCATCCAGATGGATCCGATCGAGACCATCGACATCGGCGGGGATTCGACCTTCGCCATGGCGCTGGAGGCGCAGGCGCGCGGCCACCGCCTGTGGCACTACCTGCCGCGGGCCCTGACCCTGCGCGACGGCCGGCTGACCGCCAAGGCCCGGCCGCTGACGGTGCAGGCGGTGCGCGGCGCCCATTTCACCTTCGGCGAATGGGAGACGGTCGACCTCGGCGCCGTCGACGTCATCCTGATGCGCCAGGACCCGCCCTTCGACATGGGCTACATCACCGCGACGCATCTCCTGGAGCATGTCGCCGACCGTGTCCTGGTGGTGAACGACCCGAAGGAGGTGCGCAACGCGCCGGAGAAGCTGCTGGTCACGCACTATCCGGAGCTGATGCCGCCGACCCTGATCACCTCCGACCGCGACGAGATCCGCGCCTTCCGGCGCGAGCACGGCGACATCATCGTCAAGCCGCTCTACGGCAATGGCGGCGCCGGCGTGTTCCGGATCCGGCCGGACGACGAGAACCTGGTCGCGCTGCTCGAGGTCTATGAGCGGATGTACCGCGAGCCGATCATGATCCAGCGCTATCTGCCGGAGATCCGCCAGGGCGACAAGCGCATCATCCTGGTCGAGGGCGAGCCGGTGGGCGCCGTCAGCCGCATGCCGGCCGAGGGCGAGTCGCGGGCCAACCTGCATGTCGGCGGCCGGGCGCAGAAGACCACGCTGACCGAGCGCGAGCGCGAGATCTGCGCCCGCATCGGCCCGGACCTGCGGGCCACCGGCCAGATCTTCGTCGGCATCGACGTGATCGGCGACTGGCTGACCGAGATCAACGTCACCTCGCCGACCGGCATCCACGAGATCAACCGGCTGGACGGGGTGAAGATCGAGGCCACCCTGTGGGACGCGATCGAGGCGCGACGCGCCGCGATGAAGGGGTAGGGGCGGCTGCGGCCCGGCTTCGCGGCGGGATATCGGCCGGGCGGCACCGGGCGCGGTGGAACGACAGGGTTCCGGGGCCGTTCTCTCAGCGGACCTCCGCAGAGCTGCCGATGGAAGCCTTCTTCCTCTTCCTGTCCGTGGGTTTCGTGGCGCAAGCGATCGACGGGGCGATGGGGATGGCCTACGGCGTCATCTCCTCCTCGGTGCTGATGGCCTTCGGCGTGCCGCCCGCGGCGGCGTCGGCCAGCATCCATGCGGCCGAGGTGTTCACGACCGCGGCCACCGCCACCTCGCACATGGCCCACCGGAATGTGAGCTGGCGGCTGTTCTTCCCCCTGGCCGCGTCCGGGGTGGTCGGGGCCGTCCTCGGCGTGACGGTGCTGACCGGCATCCCCGGCGACGCCGTCAAGCCGTTCGTGGCGACCTATCTCGCCCTCGTCGGGCTGTTCATCCTGGCGCGGGCCATCCGCGAGATCCGGCCCCGCCGCCTGCGTCCCGCCTGGACCGCGCCGATCGGGGCGGCCGGGGGCTTCCTCGACGCGCTCGGGGGTGGCGGCTGGGGCCCGATCGTCTCCTCCACCATGGTCGGCGCGGGGGTCGAGCCGCGCCGGGCGATCGGCAGCGTGGGGGCCTCGGAATTCATCGTCACCTGCACCGTCTCGGCCGCCTTCGTGGCCGCGCTGCTGTCGGGGCGGTGGGAGGAGGCGGGCGACCTCCGGCAGCATGCGGTCGCCGTCGCGGGCCTCGTCGTCGGCGGCCTGGCGGCGGCCCCGTTCGCCGGGCTGATCGTCAGGCGCGTGCCGGCCAGGCCGATGACATGGGGCGTCGGGGTCGTGATCCTGTGCCTCGCCGGCTACCAGTTCACCCAGATCTTCGGGATCGCGCCATCGGCGGGCTGATTCGGTTCCCTTGCAGGCGCTTCCTCAGCCGGCGATCGAACGGATGACCCGCGCCGGGTTTCCTCCGGCCAGGCAGTTCGGCGGAACGTCCCTGGTGACGACCGACCCCGCCGCGACGACGGAATTCTCGCCGACCGTGACGCCGCCGATGATGGTCGCGCCGGCGGCGATCCAGGCGTTTCGCCCGATCACGATCGGCTTCGCGGTGACGAAGGCGCGCCGCCGGGACGGCGCGATCGGATGGCCGGAGGTGATGAGGCTCACATTCGGCCCGATCATCACGTCGTCGGCGATATCGAGCCCGCCGAGGTCGTAGAAGGTGCAATTCTGGTTCACGAAGACATTGCGCCCGACTTCGATATCGGGTCCGCCGGTCGTGTAGAATGGCGGGATCAGCAGGAAGCTGTCGTCCACCTTCTTGCCGATGAGCTCGCTGAACAGGGCCCGGACTTCATCCGCATCGTCGAGCGTCAGGCGGTTGAGAGCGGCGGTGATCGCCATCGCCCGCTTGACGCTTGCCAGCATGGCCGCCGATTCCGGCGTCCGCCTGGGAATTGTCCTGGTGCGGTCATCATTCGCCATTCGCTGCTTCCTCCGGTCATGTCGAGCGGGCCTCCGGCGCAGGATGCCGCGCCGGGATTCGGGGAGTGTAGCCGCGGGGGGCGCCAAAAAAGGCGATGATCGGGCCGGCGCCTCGACACCGGATGACTTCCGTCCATCTGCCGTCCGGCCTACCTTCGATCCCGCCATTTCGGCAGACGGCCGTCACGGCATGCCTGCAATCTGACAGATCGGTGGCGCCGGCCTCGAGGCGCTCCGTGTCGCCCGTATCCAAGCCTGTGGGGAACGCAATGAGCTTGTCCGGCATCTTTGCCCGAGTGGTCGCGCTGGTCGGCGCCGGGGCGATCCATCTGCGGCACCGGCACGATGGCCCGCAGGGGCCGGCCTTCGGCAGCACGCCGGCGATCCCGCCGGCGAAGCCCCAGGGCAGCATCCCGACCCTGAAGATGCCGACCGCCAGGGGATGGACCGCGGGGCGGACGCCGATCGCCGCGCCGGGGCTGCGGGTGAACGCCTTCGCCGCCGGCCTGAAGCATCCGCGCTGGATCCACGTCCTGCCGAATGGCGACGTGCTGGTGGCCGAGGCGCTGAGCGCGCCGGGGGGCGTCAGGTCCGTCTTCGACTATGCCATGTACAGCACGATGAAGCGTGCCGCCGCGGTGGGAGAAAGCCCGAACCGCATCACGCTCCTGCGCGATGCCGATGGCGACGGCGTCGCCGAGACCCGCGAGGTGTTCCTCGACGGGCTGAACCAGCCGTTCGGCATGGCGCAGCTCGGCGATACGCTCTATGTCGGCAACACCGACGGCGTGGTGGCGTTTCCGTACGCGCCCGGGGACACCCGCATCGGCGCGGCGGGGCGGAAGCTGAACGACCTGAAACCCGGCGGGCACTGGACGCGGAGCCTGCTGGCGAGCCCCGACGGGCGGAAGCTCTATGTCGGCGTCGGCTCGCTCAGCAACATCGCGGAACACGGGATGGCGGCGGAGGAAGGCCGGGCCGCCATCCATGAGCTGGACCTCGAGAGCGGCCGGGACCGCATCTTCGCCTCCGGCCTGCGCAATCCCGTCGGCATGGCGTGGGAGCCGACGACGGGGTCGCTCTGGACGGTGGTGAACGAGCGCGACGGTCTGGGTGACGAGACGCCCCCCGACTATCTGACATCGGTGCGCGACGGCGGCTTCTACGGCTGGCCCTACTGCTACTGGGACAGGATCGTGGACGACCGGGTGCCGCAGGACCCGGCGCTGGTCGCATCGGCCGTCACCCCGGATTTCGCGCTGGGCGGCCACACCGCGTCGCTGGGTCTGTGCTGGGTTCCGGCCGGCACGCTGCCCGGCTTCCCCGATGGTATGGCGATCGGCCAGCACGGGTCCTGGAACCGCAGCAAGCTCAGCGGCTACAAGCTCGTCTTCGTGCCGTTCGCGAACGGCCGCCCCGCCGGGCCCGTGCGCGACATCCTGACCGGC
Source organism: Inquilinus sp. NPDC058860 (assembly GCF_042743185.1). NCBI lineage: Bacteria > Pseudomonadati > Pseudomonadota > Alphaproteobacteria > Rhodospirillales > Rhodospirillaceae > Inquilinus > Inquilinus sp. NPDC058860. The sequence goes on from NZ_JBHYMS010000021.1 coordinate 4,026, forward strand.
TTCCTGTCGCCCGACGAGCGCGTTTCCTACGGGCGGCCCGTGGGGGTGACGATCGGCCCGGACGGCTCCTCGCTGCTGATGGCGGACGATGTGGGCGACGTGATCTGGCGGGTCACGGGGGCGCCATGACCGCCGCGCCCGGTTTCCTGGGCTTTCCCGCCCGCCTCGCCGGCGATCGCAGCCCGCGGATCGTGATCTTCGGGGCCGGGCATGGCAGCACCTATCCTGCCGGGGACAGCAGCGGCCATGCCCTCGCGCCCGACGCCATCCGCGCCGCCAGCCGGGACGATGCGGACCTCGTCGAGCATTGGGACTTCGATCTCGGCGGTCCGCTGTTCGACGGCAGGCCGGCCTCGTGCGTCGATGCCGGCAATATCCCGACCGTGATGCGCGACAATGAGGGGAACCGGGCCCGGATCGAGGAGAAGACACGGGGCCTGCTGGCATCAGGCGCCGTGCCGATGCTGCTCGGCGGCGACGATTCCGTCGTCATCCCCTTCCTGGCCGGCTTTGCCGATCACGGGCCGGTCTGGATCCTGCAGATCGACGCCCATATCGACTGGCGCGACGAGCTGCACGGCGAGCGCCACGGCTATTCCAGCCCGATGCGCCGCGCGAGCGAGATGGCGCATGTCGCCGGGATGGTGCAGGTCGGGCTGCGCGCGGTCGGCAGCGCGCGGACGACGGAGATCGAGGCGGCCCGGCGCTACGGCAGCCGTTTCGTGACCGCCCGCGAGGTCCACGCGCATGGCGTCGAGGCGGCGCTTCGGCATGTTCCGGAGGGCGCCAGGGTCGTCGTCACCCTGGACTGCGACGGGCTCGACCCCGGCATCATGCCGGGCGTGGCGGCGCGGACGCCGGGCGGCCTCGGCTACACTCAGGCGATCGACCTGATCGCGGGCCTCGGCAGGCGGGCCAGGATCGCCGGCTTCGACCTGGTCGAGCTCTATCCTCCCGCGGATGTCGACGGCCTGTCGGCCCTCACGGCCGCGCGCCTTCTCGTCAACGCGATCGGCGCCGTCGTCCGGCAGGGCTGAGCCCCCTCAACACAAAGGCCCCGGACGCGTCCGGGGCCTTTGCGCTGTCGATGCCGGAGAGGGCCGTCCGGCAGGCTCACGCCGCCTTGCGTTCCTTGAGGAAGCGGAAGAACTCCACCCCCTCGCGCAGGCGGCGCTTCATCATCTCCGGGCTGCGCACCATCTCGCCGACGATCGAGGCGATCTTCGGGGCGCGGAAGTAGAAGCGCCGGTAGAAATCCTCCACCGAGTGGAAGATCTCGTCATGGCTCAGATGCGGGTAGTGCAGCGGCGCGATCTGCACGCCGCGCTCATCCACCAGCTCGGCATTGGCCGCGTCCAGCCAGCCGTTCTCCACCGCCTGGTTGTACAGGAAGGTGCCCGGATAGGGCGCCGCCAGCGACACCTGGATGGTGTGCGGGTTGATCTCGGTGGCGAAGCGGATGGTCTCCTGGATCGTCTCCTTGGTCTCGCCCGGCAGGCCCAGGATGAAGGTGCCGTGGATCTGGATGCCGAGCTCGTGGCAGTCCTTGGTGAACTGCTTCGCGACCTCGATCCGCATGCCCTTCTTGATGTTGAACAGGATCTGCTGGTTGCCGGATTCATAGCCGACCAGGAGCAGGCGCAGGCCGTTGTCGCGCATCACCTTCAGGGTCTCGCGCGGCACATTGGCCTTGGCGTTGCACGACCAGGTGACGCCGAGCTTGCCGAGCTCGCGGGCGATCGCCTCGGCCCGCGGCGCGTCGTCGGTGAAGGTGTCGTCGTCGAAGAAGAACTCGCGGATCTGCGGCATCGTCTGCTTCGCCCAGCGGATCTCGTCGATCACATGGCCGACGCTGCGGGTGCGGTAGCGGTGCCCGCCCACGGTCTGCGGCCACAGGCAGAAGGTGCAGCGCGACTTGCAGCCGCGGCCGGTGTAGATCGACAGATACGGGTGCTTCAGATAGCCGATGAAATAGTCCTCGATCACCAGGTCGCGATGGTAGACCGGGCTGACGAAGGGCAGCGCATCCATGTTCTCGAGCGTCGCGCGCTCCGGGTTGTGCACCACCACGCCCTCGGCGTTGCGGTACGTCAGGCCGTCGATCTTCGACAGGTCGCGGCCGTCGGCGACCTCCTTGATGGTGAAGTCGAACTCGTTGCGGGCGACGAAGTCGATCAGCGGCGACCCGGCCATGCTGCCGTTCGGGTCGACCGCCACCTTGGCGCCGACCAGGCCGGCCTTCAGGTTCGGGTTCACCGCCTTCAGCGCCTCGATCATCTTGACGTCGGAGGCGAAGGAGGGGGTGGAGGTGTGCAGGACCGCGAGGTCGTAATCCTTGGCCTGCGCGGCCACCGCGGCCGGGCTGGTGCGCGACGGCGGGCCGTCGATCAGCTTCGACCCCTCGACCAGCGCCGCCGGCTGGGCCAGCCAGGTCGGGTACCAGAAGGACTTGATCTCGCGCTTGGCCTGGTAGCGCGACCCGGCACCGCCGTCGAAGCCGTCGAAGGACGGCGCCTGCAGGAACAACGTCTTCATCGTCATGGGGAGGGAGGCCTCCGATCCGTCACCAAGGTGCCGTCTGGAACGAGTTGATACAGATGCCCCCGCCAGTTCACGCCGGAGCCGAGATAGCTCACGACGAAAACCGCGAAGGCCAGCAGATCGCGCGCCGGAATCAGCCAGTAGGGCCGCGGCGGCAGAGAGTAGGCGCGTTCGAAGCGGATGCACAGGGCGATCCGCAGGGCCAGCGCCAGCCCGGCCACGGCCAGGGCTGGCAGCCCGCCGTCCAGCGCCCAGGCGATCAGGGCCAGCGGCAGGGGATGGGTGATCAGCGACCCGGCATAGCCCCGCGGATCGATGCTCTTGATGGTGCGGGCCCAGCGCAGCTCATGCGCCCACATCGAGGCGGCCGAGGCCTCGCTGCACAGGTGGCCGATCAGCTGGGTCGACACCGCGACCTTGCGGCCTGCCGCCCACACCGCGGCGCCGATCGCATGGTCCTCGGCCAAGAGGTCGGCGAAGGCCCCAAGCCCGCCGATCCCGGCCAGCATGTCGCGGCCCATCACGATGGTGGTGCCGATGCAGGGCCGCGCCAGGCGCAGGCCCAGGCCGACGATCACGCTCGGGATGAAATGCGTGTCCATGCCCAGGGCGATCAGCCGCGACCATACGCCGCCGGTCGGCACGCCGTGATACAGGCAGGTGACGCAGCCGATTCCGGGGGCCTGCAGCTCCGCCGCCATCCGGCGCAGATGGTCGGCCGGCACCCGCACGTCGCTGTCGGAGAAGACCACGACCTCGTGGCGGATCCGCTCCGCCATGTTGATCAGGTTCGACACCTTGCGGTTGGTGCCGTGCCGGCGCGAATCGACCACCAGCTCCAGCGCCGCCCGGGGGAAGGCGCGGCGAATCGCTTCGACCACGGCGATCGCCGGGTCGCGCGGGTCGGCGACGCCCAGCAGGATCTGCACCGGTCCGGGATAGTCCTGGTTGCAGAACGAGGCCAGGTTCTCGAACAGCCCGGGCTCGGCGCCGTGCAGCGGCTTGACCACGGTGATCGAGGGGAAGGCGCCCGATTCCGGCGCGCGCCGCCGGGCATGGCGGCCGGTCAGCAGGATGGCCAAGCCCAGATAGAGGCACCCGAGCACCGCCAGGACCAGGATCGCGATCGCCAGGACATCCACCATACGTTCCGTGCCCGCGCGCTTCCGTGCAGCCGGCGCGCTCGCCGCCGCCGGCCGGGCCGGGGCGATGGCGTTCCGATCGTCCACGCCGGACCCCGGACCAATGCTCCGGCATCCGGAAGGATGATGCGCAAGCTAGGCGGTCGGTTCCCTTTAGGGAATCCCAAAATCGCCACAGTCGTCATATCGGCGCAGAGACCGTTCGGAAATGCGCTGGCGTGAGTCGGCTGGCGGTGGTTTCGAGAACCGGCGCGCAGCGGACGTTTGGGTCCGTGAGCACCGGAAGCGCTCGAGTCCGCCGTCAGATGGCCGCGCCAGCAGCAGTACCGAGCGGTCTCTCAGTTGCCGGCGGCGACCTTGTAGTCAGGCAGGGCGCCGAGGTCGCCCTTGTAGACGAAGGCCGGGTGGCCCTTCATCAGCACCGGCTCCAGCTGGCCGTAATCGGCCGCCACCAGCCGGCCGCCGACGCCCAGCGTGCCGCCGATGCGGACGATGGCCAGCAGCACCTGGCCGTTCGGCGCGATCACGAAATCGGCGATCTCGCCGATCGGGCGCTGGGCCGAATCGAGCACGTCGGATCGGATCAGCCGGGTCGCCAGCGAGCCATAGGCTGGGTCCTGCGGGTTGGCGATGGCCTGGTCGATCGCCTTGGCGGTGTCCTCATAGCCCTGCTGCACCCGGCGGCCGGCCTGGTCGAGGGCCTTGCCGGCCTGATCCAGCAGGTTCTGCATGTCCTGGGCGGGGGCCGGGCCGGCCAAGAGGAGCGCGGCTGCGGCGATGGCCAGGGGCAGGGAACGCATGATTGTCCTCCAGTCTCGCGGTCGCGGATGTGCGGACCGAGATAAGGGTCCGAGGCCGGACAATGTTCCGGAAATGCGGCGGGAGATAGAGCTTTTGATGCAGGCTCACTCCGGCGCGGAACTGCCCTCCAGCCAGTCGATCCGGTCCATCGCGCGGTCGGCCAGGCACCGGCTGCGCGCGGGCTCGCCCGACAGGCGCGCCGCGATCACGCAGTCGCTCTCGGAGAACTGCGTCCATCTCCGCTGCGCCGCCAGGAAGGCGTCGCGCCAGCGTGCGGCCTCGGCATCATCGACCGGCGGGTTGTCCGCCAGCTCGGCCGCGAAGGCCTTCAGCTTGCCGGCATAGATCCGGTGCAGGGTCTCGAACGGGTCGTCCGGGTCCAGCGCGTCGTTGTCGGCATCGGACAGCAGCAGCACCGTTTCCGGGTCGTGATTGGTGAAGCTGTTGTAATCGACGCGCAGGCTGACCCGCCGTTCCCCCGCTGCAGCCGACGGCCAGGTCAGCAGCAGGAAGCTGTCGGTGCCGCGGGTCTCCAGGATGCGGTAGGAATAGCGCGCGACCGGCGCGCTGTTCTCGGCGATGGTCACGGCGTAGCAGCCGGACGAGGCCTCGCCGATCCCGGGCAGCGCGCTGTCGCACTGCCCTTCGGGGCGCAGCACGCCGATGCCGCTGTCGTCGACCAGGCGCAGCAGCACGTCGGTCCGGTCCGGCGCCAGCTTCGCCGACAGCACCTCCAGCGTCAGCACCTGCTCCGCCCGCGCCGGCAGGGCCGGGAGCAGCAGAGCCGCCAGCAGCGCCGCGGCCCGCCTCACGGCCCGGCCTCGGCCAGGCCGCGCTTCAGCGCCGCCAGCTGGTCGATCCGCACCACCGTGTGCAGCGTCCGGCACTGGTCCGCCTCCACCGGGGTCGGCGCCAGGGGCGTCGCGCAATCGGCCTCCTTGAGCGTGATCCAGTCGCGCTCGGCCTTGACGATCAGCCGGCGCAGCTCCGCGTCGTCCGCGACCTTCGGGCTCGAGATCACGCCGTCATAGATCGCGTTCAGCCGCCGGTCCTGGAAGGCGTGGAGCGGCGCCCAGGGGTTGTCCGGGTCGGCGAAGGCGTCATTGGGGATGCCCTCCATGGCGATCTCCGCCGGGCGGTTCCGCACCACCTCGTCCCCCAGCCTGAAGGAGATGTCGATCCGCAGGGCGCGGGCGAAGCGCGGCTCGACCGGCGTGCGATAGCGCAGCGCCAGGGTGGTCGTGGTGCCGCGGTTGATGAGATGGTCGTAGGACAGACCGCTGACGGGCTTGCCGTTCTCGGTGATCGCGATCCTGTAGCAGCCGATCACCTGCGGGTCGTCGGTGCGGGCATAGCCGCTGCCGTCGCAGCTTTCCGCATCGATCGGCAGGGCGCTCGGGTCCACCCCGTCGCCGGTGACCATCAGCACCATTGCGACGTCGTCCTGCGGGCCGGTCCGCGCCGCGACCACCTGGGCGTCGAGCGACGGTGCCTCGGCCGCGGCGGCGGGATGGAGCGCCGCCAGGCACAGCAGCGCGGCGACGGTCGCCCTCATGACGTCCGGTCGCGCCTCAAGCCACGCTGCGCGGCCGCGGGGTGTCGCCGACCCCCTCCAGGTCCGGCGCCTGGCCGTAGCTCATGCGCCGCATCTGCTCGATCACCTGCGCCATCTCCGCCTCGGTCAGCCGCGGCGGCTCGCCGATCGCCAGCGCATGGACGTACATCCTGGCCAGCACCTCGACCTCGGTGGCCCGCCACAGCGCCTGGGCGAAGCTCTCGGCCAGCACGATCAGCCCGTGATGGCCCAGCAGGCAGGCGGTGCGGCCCTCCAGCGCCGTCAGCGCGTGGTCCGACAACTCCTGGGTGCCGAAGCAGGCATAGGGCGAGCAGCGGATGTCGATGCCGCCGGCCACCGCGACCATGTAGTGGAAGCAGGGGATGCCCTTCTCGTGCACCGCCAGCGTGGTCGAGAACACCGAATGGGTGTGCAGCACGACGTTGACGTCGGTGCGGTTCTTCAGGATGTCGCGGTGGAAGCGCCACTCCGAGGACGGCATCCGGCGGCCCTCGTAGCTGGCGTCGAACGCCATCTCGACGATGTCCTCGGGCTGCATCTGGGCATAGGGCAGGCTGGTCGGGGTGATCAGCATGCCGCCCTCGATCCGGTGCGACACGTTGCCGGAGGTGCCCTGGTTCAGCCCGCTGGCGTTCATCTCGCGGCAGGTGTCGATGATGCCTTGCCGCAGCGTGAGATGGTTGAGGGCGGACATCGGGGTTTCCTCGGCTGGTTTGGTTGGTGGGCGGCGAATACGTCCGATCTATAGCGCCGCGACGCCCGGCGCGCCAGCCAGCGTCCTCCACCTGTCGGCATAGGCGGCGAGGCCGGGCAGGGCCAGGGGCTCTGCCGGCCGCAACGGCACCCGGGCGGCCGCGCGGCCCCGGTTGCGGGCCCACAGCAGAGCCGCGCCGATGGCGCTGCCGTCCGATTCCGCCGAGGTCTCGACCCGGTCGCCCGGCCGCAGCGCGGCCAGCAGCGGCGCGAAGATCGGGTTGGCGGCGACGCCGCCGTCGACGATCACCCGGCCGCGCGCCTCCAAGAGGTCGAGCGCCGTGGCGCAGCCGAGCGCGGTGTACAGCGTCGCCAGGGCGGCGCGGCCGGCAGGGTTCGCCGGCGGCGGGCCGGTGATCTCGCCGCGCCCGGCGCGGCCGGGGAACAGCCCGTCGCCATCGGCGAAGCCGGGCAGCGCCATGGTGCCGGCGGCGACCAGGGCGGCGAGGTCCTCGGGCGTCGCCTCGGCCCGGTCCGGGCCGGCGATCCGCTCCCACTCCCGGCCGCCCATATGCAGGGTGCAGCCGATCGGCCGGCCGTCGACATCGACATTCGCGACCATGCCGCGGCGCGGGTCCAGCCGGTCCAGCGGCAGCCCCGGCCGGAAGCCGATGATCCAGGTCCCGGTCGACAGCAGCGGCACGTCGCCGAGGCCGGCGGCCAGGAAACGGTGGTAGTTGGCGTTGCTGTCGTGCACGCCGCACAAGAGGGCCAGATCCGGCGGCAGCCCATGCGCCACGGCCAGGTCCGGCCGGATCGTGCCCAGCACATCCCAGGCGTTGCGGCGCGGCGGGATCAGCCGGTCCCAGCCGCGGCGCCGGACGATGCCGGTGAAGTCCCCGGCGGCCGGGTTCCACAGATGGGTCTGGGCGGCCAGCGTGGTGATCTCGCTGGCCGGCGCGCCGCCCAGGCGCCAGGCGAAGTACTGCGGCAGGGTCAGCAGCCGGCGGGCGCGGGCGAAGCCGTCCGGGAAGTCGCGCTCCAGCCACAGCATCTGTTTGGCCAGGCGATGCGCGCCGGGGTCGACCAGGCAGCCGGTCTCGGCGAAGCCCGGCCCCTCGGCGGCGTAGGCTTCGTCCAGCCAGCCCGGCGCCGCGGCCTCGTAATCCATCATCGGCAGCACCGGGCCCTGATCGTCGACCAGCACGCCGCTGGTGCCATAGCCGGTGGCGACGAAGGCGGCCAGGCGGTGGCGGCGGGCCAGGTCGCCCAGCGCGCCCAGCAGCCAGGCCTCCATCGCCGCCAGGTCGACATGCAGATAGGGCGGGCCGGGCCGCGACAGGTTGCGGGTGCGCACCGCCTCCAGCACCTCGCCCTCCGGCGATGCCGCGAGCAGCTTCAGATTGGTCTTGCCGACATCGAGCACCGCGACGACGGACATGCGCTTCCTGCCCTGCTTGTGGCTCTCCCTTCAGCGGGGATGCCGCGGCAGTGTTACGCAAACCGCGATCGGAAGAATAGGTCCGACTTAGATCCCTATTCCACCATCGACCAGGCGAAGGGCTCGCCGCGGGCGAGGTCGCGGGCGGCGTGGCGGCCCAGCACCTCCGGCAGGTGCTTCGGCGCCAGGCCGTAGCCCGGGCGGATCGACCGGACATTGGCCTCGGTCAGCGCCTCACCGGCCCTGACGTCGCGGGTGACGTAGAGCGAGCGGCGATAGACGATGTTGCCGGCCTCCGACCCCTTCAGGTCGTAGCGGATGCGGCCCAGCGCGGCCCAGGCGCCCTTGCAATCCTCGACCAGCCGGGTGAACTCCGCCGGCTCCAGCGAGAAGGCCGAATCCGGGCCGCCATCGGCGCGGGCCAGGGTGAAGTGCTTCTCGATCACCGACCCGCCCAGCGCCACGGCGGTGACCGAGGCGGCGGTGCCCATGGTGTGGTCGGACAGGCCGCTGATCACGCCGAAGGTCTCGGCCAGGTTCGGGATGGTGCGCAGGTTCGCGTCCTCCATCGGCGCCGGATAGGCGCTGATGCAGTGCAGCACCACCAGCCCGTCGGCGCCGCCCTTGCGCGCCGTGGTGATCACGTCCTGGATCTCGCCGAGATTGGCGAGGCCGGTGGAGATGATCATCGGCTTCCGCTTGCTGGCGATGTACTCGACCAGCGGCAGGTCGACGACCTCGAAGGACGCCACCTTGTAGGCCGGGGCGCCCAGCCCCTCCAGCAGGTCGACCGCGGTCTTGTCGAAGGGCGTGGAGAAGATGGTGATGCCCAGCTCCCGCCCCTTGGCGAACAGCGCCTCGTGCCAGTCCCAGGGGGTCGAGGCCTCCTGGTACAGGTCGTACAGGCGCCTTCCGTCCCACAGCCCGCCCTTGATCCGGAACTGCTCGCCGTCATGGTCGAGCGTGATGGTGTCGGCGGTGTAGGTCTGCAGCTTGACCGCGTCGGCGCCGGTGGCCTTCGCCGCCTCCATCATCCGCAGCGCCCGGGCCAGCTCGCCATTGTGGTTGCCCGACAGCTCGCAGATCACATAGGGCGGGTGGTCGGAGCCGATCCTGCGGCCGGCAATGGAAATCTCCTGCATTCGGGCAACCCTATACGGCTCGGCTGAAACGGCGCCAGTTGAGCCCAGTCGGGTCCCGAGGTCCAGCGTCGTCAATGCGCTCCGCCGAGGTTCAGCCCGACGATGCCGGCGATCACCAGGGCGATCGAGGCCAGCTTCAGCACGGTCAGCGCCTCCTGGAACCACAGCACGCCGATCACCACGGTCAGCGCCGTGCCGATGCCCGACCAGACGGCATAGGCCAGGCTCAGCTCCATGCGCTTCAGCGTCATGGTCAGGAGCGCGAAGGCGGCGGCGTAGAACACGAAGATCAGCACCGAGGGCAGCGGGTTGCGGAACCCGTCGGACAGCTTCATGCAGACGGTGCCGGCGACCTCGAAGCCGATCGCGGCAAGCAGCAGGATCCAGGCCATGGGAACGCCTCGTGCGACGGTAGGAGGGGTACGAGGGTCGCTCAGAATGCGCTGGTGCGAGTCGGCTGGCGGCGGTTTCGAGAACCGGCGCGCAGCGGACGTTTGAGTCCGTGAGCACCGGAAGCGCAGAAACCGCCGTCGGACGGCCGCACCAGTAGCATTCTCAGCGGCCCTCAATGCGGGGTGACGAGCTTCAGCCCGATGATCCCGGCGACGATCAGGCCGATGCAGGCCAGTCGGGCGAAGTCGGCGGATTCGCCGAACAGGTAGATGCCGAGGATGGCGGTGCCGACCGCGCCGACGCCGGTCCAGATGGCGTAGGCGGTGCCGATCGGCAGCGTCTTCAGCGCCAGGCCCAGCAGCGCGAGGCTGACGATCATCGCCGCCGCGGTCGCCAGGCTGGGCCACAGCCGGGTGAACCCCTCAGTGTATTTCAGGCCGATGGCCCAGCCGATCTCGAACAGCCCGGCGATGATCAGGATCACCCAAGCCATGACAGGAACTCCTTGGATTGAAGGTCAGGCGCCGCGCGTCATCGCGTCCAGGCGCTGCAGCACCGCCGCCCGGTCCGCCGGGTCGACGGCGCGGATGCCGAACACCTCGTTCAGCCACAGCCCGTCCGCCGCCAGGCGGACGATGGCGGCCAGGACCGGGTCGATCCCGTCCGCCTGCTGCTGCGCCACCCAGCCGGCATATTGCGCGGCATAGGGGGCCAGCAGCGCCGGGTCGTTGCCCAGGGCGGCGATCAGCGCCGCCTCCCGCGTCGCATCCCGGTCCTCCGGGGTGCCCGGCGGCGGGAAAGCCGCGCCGAGATAGGCGCGGGTGCGGGTGCCCGGCCGGCCGTCGGCGGCGGAGAGGCGATCCATCCGCTCCTGCATGCAGGCGCCGATCCGCGCGATCATGGCGCGGATCAGCGCCTCCTTGCTGGCGAAGTGGTAGATCAGCCCGCCCTTGCTCAGGCCGGCGGCCTCGGCCACCGCGTCCAGCGTCAGGGCCGAAACGCCGCGCTCCAGCACCACCTGCTCGGCGGCGATCAGGATCCGGGTCTTGGTGTCGGGCGTGCTCATAGATGAGACTATACCGACTGGTCGGTATAGTCGCAATCGCTGGCGGGTCATGGCGGCCATGCCATGATGCCGCATGGCCCATCGCAACCGCGTCACGCCTTTCGGCGAGATCGTCGCCGACCCCGCCCGCGGCACCATGCTGGGCAATCGCGGCGTGATCCACGATGCCGAAGGCCGCATCCGCCGGCCCTGGTCGACGACCCGCTGGATCTGCTGCCGGCTGGCGTTCAAGGGCCGCTGGCGGCCGGTGATGCAGCCGGGCCGCTGGACCCATCTGTTCTTCCTGGACGAGGCGGTGGCGATCGCCGCCGGCCACCGGCCCTGCGCCGAATGCCGGCGCGAGGCCTACAACGCCTGGCGCGCGGCCTGGGTGCAGGCCCATGGCCTGGCCGATCCGCCGCGGGCCGAGGCGATGGACCGGGTGCTGCAGGCCGCCCGCATCGACCCCGCCACCCGCCGGCAGCGCACGGTGTCCCATCCGGCGGCGGACCTGCCGGACGGGGCGATGGTGGCGCTGCCCGACGATCCGGGCGGCGCCTGGCTGGTGCTGGGCAACGGGCTGCGCCGCTGGTCGCCGTCGGGCTATGGCGACGGCCGGGCGCGGCCCTCCGGCCGGGTCGGGCTGCTGACGCCGCTGCCCAGCGCCGCCGTCCTCGCCGCCGGCTACCGGCCGCAGCTGCACCCTTCGGTGGCTGCGTCGCCCCCTTGACTTCAAATGTAATTCACCTCGAACATTTGTCCGATCTAAATCCCGGCGACCCCGCCGGATCAAAACAGGTCGATGGGAGGCCGCAACGTGACCAAGAAGCTCTTGAGATATGCCCTGCCGCTGGCTGCCGCGCTGCTCGCGGGCCCGGCCGTGGCCCAGGACAAGCCCGAGGTGGTGACGGTGGTGAAGATCGCCGGCATCCCCTGGTTCAACGCCGTCGAGCAGGGCATCCAGAAGGGCGGCGGGGAGTTCGGCCTCGACGCCTCGATGGTCGGCCCCAACACGGTCGACCCGGCGCAGCAGGTGAAGCTGGTCGAGGACCTGATCGCCCGCAAGGTCGACGCCATCGGGCTAATCCCGCTCGACATCAACGTGATGGAGCCGGTGCTGCAGCGCGCCGCCGCCGCGGGCATCCCGATCATCACCCATGAGGCGCCCGAGCAGAAGACCAAGACCTGGAACATCGAGCTGATCGATTCGAAGGAGTTCGGCGAGGTCCAGATGGAGCGGCTGGCCCAGTCGATGGGCGGCGAGGGCGAGTACATCGTCATGGTCGGCACGCTGACCACGCCCCTGCACAACCAGTGGGCCGACGCGGCGATCGCCTATCAGAAGGCGAAGTACCCGAAGATGAAGCTGGTCACCGACCGCTTCCCGGGCGCCGACGAGGTCGACAGCGCCTACAAGGTCTCGATGGACGCGATCACCGCCTATCCGAACCTGAAGGGAATCATCGGCTTCGGCTCGAACGGCCCGATCGGCGCCGGCAACGCGGTGCGCGAGCGCGGCATGCAGGGCAAGGTCTTCGTCACCGGCACCTGCCTGCCCAGCCCGGGCCGGGCGCTGATCGCCGACGACGTGGTGCAGGAATGCTTCCTGTGGAACCCGATCGACGCCGGCTACGCCATGATGGCGGTGACCCGGCTGGTGCTGGACAAGAAGGAGATCACCGACGGCATGGAGATCCCGGGCGTCGGCAAGGTCGCGGTCGACCCGGCGACGCACAACATCCGCGCCAACCTGATCCTGCACATCAACAAGGACACGGTGGACAAGCTGGTCGACGCCGGCCTGTGAGGCTGTGGGATGAACGAGTGACGCTGGTTCGTGTTGCCTCTCCCGCCCCGCGGGAGAGGCAACGCAAAAGGCCTCCTCTGATTGGATTCGGTCGCCCCGCATGACGGATCTGTTCCTCGACCTCCAGGGCATCGGCAAGCGCTTCGGCGGCGTGCATGCCCTGCGCGAGGTCGATTTCGATCTTGCCGCCGGCGAGGTGCATTGCCTGGTCGGCGAGAACGGCTGCGGCAAGAGCACGCTGATCAAGATCATCGCCGGTGTGCTGGCGCCGGAGCCGGGCGGCCGCATCGCCATCGGCGGCGAGGCCACGGCGCACCTGACCCCGGTCGAATCGGTGCGCCGCGGCATCCAGGTGATCTACCAGGACCTGTCGCTGTTCCCGAACCTGACCGTGGCCGAGAACATCGGCATCGGCCACCATGTCGGCCGCAGCTTCACCCCGGTGCGCTGGGCCGCGATCAAGGAGTCGGCGCAGGCCGCGATGGCGCGGATCGGCGTCCGGCTGGACCCCGAGGCGCTGGTCGGGTCGCTCGACATCGCCAGCCGCCAGCTGGTGGCGATCTGCCGGGCGCTGGCCGCCGACGCCAGGCTGGTGATCATGGACGAGCCGACGGCGTCGCTGACCCGGACCGAGGTCGACGCCCTGCTGCGCCTGGTGCTGGACCTCAAGGCGCACGGCATCTCCACCCTGTTCGTCAGCCACCGGCTGGACGAGGTGATGGAGATCGCCGACCGGGTCACGGTGATGCGCGACGGCCGCAAGGTCGGCACTTGGCCGGCGGCGCAGATGGACGCCGGGCGCATGGCCTTCCTGATGACCGGCAAGGAGTTCCACTACGACGTGCCCGACTTTGACGAATCTGGCCCCGGCGCCACGCGGGCCGAGCCGGTGCTGGAGGTCAAGGGGCTCAGCAAGGCCGGCGAGTTCGCCGATATCGGCTTCACCGTGCATCGCGGCGAGATCCTGGGCATCACCGGGCTGCTCGGCTCCGGCCGCACCGAGATGGCGCTGTCGCTGTTCGGCATGAACCCGGCCGATGCCGGCGAGGTGCGGGTCGAGGGCAAGCCGGTGCGGATCGGGTCGCCGCGCCAGGCGATCCGCCGGGGCATCGCCTATGTGTCGGAGGACCGGCTGACGCTCGGCCTGGTCCTGCCGCAGTCGATCGCGCGCAACGCCACCGTCACCATCCTCGGCCGGCTGACCTCGGCCCTCGGCCTGATCCGGCGCCGCGCCGCCAACGACCAGGTGCAGGGCGCCATCCGGTCGCTGAACATCAAGGTGTCGGACCCGGAGAACCCGGTGCGCACCTTGTCCGGCGGCAACCAGCAGCGCGTGGTGCTGGCGAAATGGATCGCGACGAAGCCGAAGGTGCTGATCCTGGACAGCCCGACGGTCGGCGTCGACATCGCCAACAAGGACGGGATCTACGAGGTGGTGAAGCGCTTGGCCGCCGAGGGCATGGCCGTGGTCATGATCTCCGACGAGATCCCCGAGGTGCTGTATCACTGCCACCGCATCCTGGTGATGCGGCAGGGGCGGATCACCGGCGAGTATCGGCCGCACCAGACGTCGGAGGCGGAGCTGAGGCAGAGGGTCAATGGCTAGCACTGTCACCCTGGCGCCGGCGGACCGGCCGCCGCTGCTCGGCCGCCTGCTGCGGCGGACCGAATTCTACCTGGTGGTGGTGATCGCCGTGGCGGTGATCGGGCTCGGCTTGGCCACGCCGAACTTCCTGACGCTCGGCAACCTCTCGAACCTCGCCAACTCCTACGCCGTCACCGGCGTGCTGGCGGCCGGGCTGCTGGTGGTGCTGATCTCCGGCAACATCGACATCTCCTTCGCCGCCACCACCATGGTGTCGCAATATGTGGCGGCGCTGTTCGCGCTCAACCTCCTCGGCCGGGCCGGGACCGGCGTGCCGGTGCTGGACTGGGCCCTCGTCTTCGCCGTGGCGATGGCCGTGGGCCTGGCGCTGGGGCTGGTCAATGCCGCCATCGTCTACCGCTTCAGGGCGTCGTCGATCATCGTCACCATCGCGACGATGAACCTGTTCTTCGGCCTGCTGATGTTCTTCTCGCGCGGCAGGCAGATCTTCAACCTGCCGACCTTCTTCTTCAAGGGCGTGCTGGTGCAGCTGCCGCTACCGGACGGCAGCACCCTGCGCATCACCATCCAGATGCTGGCGCTGGTCGCGGCGCTGCTGACGACCTGGGCGCTGCTGAACCAGACCGCGATCGGCCGGCAGATCTACGCCATGGGCGGCAATCCGGAGGCGGCGAAGCGCCTGGGCTTCGGCATGGGCCGGCTGCACATGTTCGTGTTCGGCTATCTCGGCGTCATGGCCGGGGTCGCCGCCATCATCCACGCCCAGCTGCAGCAGCAGGTGGCGCCGAACGTGCTGGTCGGGCGCGAGCTCGACGTGCTGGCCGCCGTGGTGCTGGGCGGCGCCAGCCTGCTCGGCGGCGTCGGCACCGTGCTGGGCACGGTGCTGGGCATCGCGCTCCTGGCCGTGCTGCAGAACGGGCTGATCATGGTCGGCGTGTCCTCCTACTGGACCCAGGTCTGCACCGGCCTGGTGATCCTGGTCAGCGTCTGCATCACCGCCTCCAGCGACCGCATGAAGACCCGGAGGAAGAGCCGTGGCCCCCTCTAATTCAACGGCGTCTGAGACCTCCAGCCGACCGGGGCTTCGCCTCGACCCGGTGCTGGCCGGGCTGGCGCTGCTGCTGGTCGCGGTCGTCCTGGTGTTCTCGCTGCTGGTCGGCGACCGCTTCCTGTCCGCCGCCAACCTGCAGTCGATCGCCTTCCAGCTGCCGGAGCTCGGCGTGCTGGCGCTGGCGATGATGATCACGCTGGTCTGCGGCGGGCTGAACCTGTCGGTGATCTCCACCGCCAACTGCGCGGCGCTGCTGATGGGCTGGATCATGGTCCAGGGCGGCGGGGCGGAGGCCGGGGGCGGCACCATCCTGCTGGCGATCCTGGCCGGGCTGGCGCTGGCGTCCCTGTGCGGCGCGCTCAACGGCGTGATCATCGCCTATGTCGGCGTGTCGCCGATCCTGGCGACGCTCGGCACCATGATCCTGTTCAAGGGGCTGGCCATCGGCTTCACCCGCGGCAACGTCATCGGCGGCTTCCCCGACGGCATCCTGTTCCTCGGCAACGGCATGGTCGGGCCGGTGCCGATGCCGCTCTTCGTCTTCGCCGCCTGCGCCCTGCCGGTGGCGATCCTGCTGAACCGCACGCCCTTCGGCGTCAACCTGTACCTGATCGGCTCGAACGAGCAGGCGACGCGCTTCTCCGGCGTCGACACCCGGCGGATGCTGCTCTGGACCTACACCCTGTCCGGCCTGCTCTGCGGCGTCGCCGGGCTGGTGCTGATGGCGCGGTTCAACTCGGCCAATGCCAGCTACGGCGAGAGCTACCTGCTGGTCACCATCCTGGCCGCGGTGCTGGGCGGCACCGACCCGTTCGGCGGCTTCGGCAAGGTCGGCGGGCTGGTGCTGGCGCTGGTCATCCTCCAGGCCATCTCCAGCGGCTTCAACCTGCTGGGCTTCAGCACCCACCTGACCCTCGCCATCTGGGGCGGCATCCTGCTGCTGGTGATGGCGGTCGGCTATCTCCGCGCCCGGCTGACCCGGCAGTCGGGCTAGGCCTCGCCGCCCTCTGCCGCCACGGCGGCGAGCCAGCGCCGGATCACGGCCTCCTCCTCCGGCGACAGCCCGGCCGCGAGCTGCCGCTCCAGCACCTGCACGCGCTCGCGGCACCGGGCCAGCAGGGCCTTGCCGCTTTCGGTGATCTCCAGGGTCTGGATGCGGCCATGCATCGGGTGCGGCCGCCGCGCCACCGACCCGGCGCGCTCCAGATTGGCGACGATGAGGCTGACCGTCTGCGGCGTCAGCAGGGTCAGCCGCGCCAGGTCGGCGCCGGACAGGCCGGGATAGGCCGCGACCATGGTCAGGATCGTGAATTGCGGCGGCGTCACCTCCAGGTCGGCCAGGGCGCGCTCCATCCGCAGCCGGTAGGTGCCGCTGGCCTGGCGCAGCAGATAGCCGAAATACCCCGCCTCGCCCCGCTTGCCCTCGCCGGGGCGCGGAATCGCCGGCCCGTCGCCGCGCTTGACCATAGTATCAGAACTCTTATATGTTGTTCGCGCTCTGATATTATCGTTTTTCCCCGAAAGAGCCACTTCGAGTTCGTCGTCATGCCGTTCAGGATCTTTCTCGCCGGTGCTTCGGGCGCCGTCGGCCGCCGCCTGGTGCCGCTGCTGCGCGACGCCGGGCACGAGGTCTCCGGCACCACCCGCGACCCGGCCAAGGCCGAGGCGCTGCGCCGGCTGGGCGCCGAGCCGGTGGTGGTCGACGTGTTCGACGCCCGGGCCCTCTACCGCGCCGTGACGGCGGCGCGGCCGCAGGTGGTGATCCACCAGCTGACCGACCTGCCGCCCGGCCTCGACCCCGCGCGGATGGCGGAGGCCGCGCCGCGCAACGCCCGCATCCGCAGCGAGGGCACGCGCAACCTGGTCGCCGCGGCGCGGGAGGCCGGCGCCCGCCGGCTGATCGCCCAGAGCATCGCCTGGGTCTATGCGCCGGGCACGCCGCCCTATGCCGAGGACCAGCCGCTCGACCGGTCGCCCGACAACCCGCGGCGGGTCAGCATCGACGGCGTGATGGCGCTGGAGACGCAGGTGCTGCACACCCCGCCGCTCGAGGGCATCGTGCTGCGCTACGGCCCGTTCTACGGCCCGGGCACCGGCGCCGATGCGCCGCCGGGACCGGGCGCGGTGCATGTCGACGCCGCGGCGCGGGCGGCGCTGCTGGCGGTCGACCGCGGCCGGCGCGGCATCTTCAACGTCGCCGAGCCGGGCGGCCCGGCCCTGGTCGAAAAGGCGGTGCGCGAGCTCGGCTGGGACGCCGGGTTCCGGCTGCCCGACTGAGAGGGACGGGACCATGTCCGCCCTGCATCCCGGCCCGCAGCCGATGCGGCTGATGCTCCTGGTGGCCGGCGGCGCGGCCCTGGTCGCGCTCGCGGCTGTGTGGGGCGCCCGGCCGGCCGGCGGTCCCGCCACGGCTCCGGCGATGCCGGCCCATGTCCACGCCCAGGCCGGCGCGGTGCCAGGCGCCCGGCCGGCGACGGTGGTCAGGCCGCTGTCCTGCGAGGCGCTGCCGAACGTGCCCGGCAAGTCGATCACCACCGCCACGGTCGACTTCCCGCCCGGCGCCTACACCCCGGCGCACCGCCATCCCGGCTCGGTCACCGCCTTCGTGATCGCAGGCGCGGTGCGCTCCCAGTTGGCCGGCGAGCCGCCCAGGACCTTCGGCCCCGGCACCACCTGGTTCGAGCCGCCGGGCGCGCTGCATCTCTTCGCCGAGAACGCCAGCGCCACCGAGCCGGCCCGGATCCTTGCCGTCTTCGTCGCCGACGACAATTGCGGCCCGCTGGTGATCCCGGAGAGGTAGGAGAACGGCCGAGGCCGCCGTCCCGGCATTTCGCGGGGTTGACCCTAGGCCGCCGTCCGGAGCTACCTCGGTGTATCTGCGATTGTCAGGCCGATTGCGACCGATCAGAGTTCTGCGAGTGAGCTAAATGGAGATCTCGCATTCCTAACGACCGAACCGCCGAATAGGTGAGAGTATCTCCATCGAAACTGACAGCGAAAATATAATAATTGTCATCGCCTAATTCGTAATCAGTTTGTTTCCTGGGAGGGGGCATTGACCATCAGATCCGTCCTGATAACCGTCGGCGCGGCGCTGCTTTCAGCTTGCACAATGGTCGATAGACACTCATCTCCATCGATGCCGGCTGTTGATCAGCCACCCTCGCCTGGTGTCTCCTATTTCGCACCTTCACTCCGGGAACCATCAATCACGTGCAATTATACCGGGACTCCGAAGAAAGTTGCATTGATCAACGAATTTAATAATAGTTCGTATTCAATATTGTTTGGATTAGCGAAAGAGCCATCTCTATATCTGATTTCCAAGGAATCTCGGCCTACCGACTCCAGTACGCTCAGATTTACCTGGCGCCGGAGCTTCGACCCATTGATCATTATCAGAGTGGATTCTACAGGTTCTGCTGCGCCACGCCTGATCGCGAAGCAGATATCCGATGACTCGAGGAATATCGATCGCCGGATGGCAAGGAGTCTGAGTGTAGACGAGGCCAGGAAACTTCAAATACTGATTAATCAGAGTCGAATATTCGAACTCTCTGCTACAGAAGAGTGCGTGCTTCAGATGGATGGGTCCACGTGGGCTTTTGAGGCGGCCGACAAGTCTGGCTATCACTTTATCGAACGCTTGAGTCCTCAAAGCGGCCCGGCACGAGATGTCGGAGAGTACCTTCTCATGTTGACGGGATGGAATTTCGGGGACATCTACTGACAGAGTTCGTTTTCGGCCTAGCTACTGCGCTCGGACTTCCGCTTTCACCCTTTGCCGAAGAGCGCGCCGTGAGGGGGCTCGGAGCCATAGGGCGCCCGAGCTCCCGGCCATCACAGCACGAAATCCGCTGCCGTGAGGGCATGGTCGGCATAGACCGTGATGATCGAATCCTGGATCCTGTCGCCGTCGACGTCGAGATAGACGCCCTGGCGGCCGTCGCCGAAAGCCACCACCCGCAGCTCGCCCGCCGTGCCGGTGAAGCCGCCGGCGCCGAAGCCGAAGGCGGTGTCGCCGTTGGCGTCGTTGCCGTCGGCGTCGATCGCCGACAGGTCGATCCGGTCGCCGGCGGCGAAGTCCGTGATCGTGTCCTTGCCCGACGCGGCCACGGTGCTCTCGCCGACGCCGGTGTAGACGAAGCTGTCGTTGCCGGCCCCGCCCTTCAGCACGTCGGCGCCATTGCCGCCGGAGAGCTGGTCGTTTCCGGCGCCGCCCCAGAGGGTGTTGTTGCCGGCATCGCCCGACAGGACGTCGTTGAAGCCCGACCCGATCACCTGCTCGATCCCGGTCAGCGTGTCGCCCTCGGCATCGCCGCCGAGGGCGATGCCGGCCTGGAGGTGGACGGTCACCGCCCCGGCGGAACCGCTGTAGTTCGCGGTGTCGATGCCGGCCCCGCCGACGATGGCGTCGGTCCCGGCCCCGGCCTCGATGATGTCGTTGCCGTCGCCGCCGATCATCCGGTCCGCGCCCGCGCCGCCGCGGAGCATGTCGTCACCGGCGCCGCCATCGAGCACATTGGCGTCCGCGCTGCCGGTGAGGCGGTCTGCGGAGGCGGAGCCGGTGAGATTCTCGATCTCCCGCAACGTATCGCCTTCGGCATCGCCGCCGGCGCCGGTGCCGGCCGCGAGATTGACCGTTACACCCGCGGAGGAGCCGCTGTAATCGGCGGTGTCGATGCCGACCCAGCCGCTGAGCGCGTCGGCTCCGGCGCCGCCGGCGAGCCGGTCATCGCCATCCCCACCGTTGAGCGCGTCATTGCCGTCGTCGCCGCGGAGCAGGTCCGCGCCCGCGCCGGCATTGACCAGGTCGTCGCCCCCGGCGGCCGACAGGACGTCGTCGCCGTCCCAGCCCCAGAGCTGATTGTTGCCCGCATCGCCCCGCAGAGTGTCGCCGAAATTGCTGCCGTTCAGGTACTCGATGCCCGAATACGTGTCCCCGGCGGCATCGCCGCCGAGCCCGGCAGCGCCGGATTCGAGATCCACGGTCACGGCCGCCGGCGAGCTGAAATAATCGACGAAATCGTTGCCGTTTCCGCCATTGATCACGTCGGCCCCGGCGGCGCCGACGAGGGTGTCGTTGCCGTCGTCGCCGTATAGGGTGTCGCTGCCGTCCCCGCCGCCGACGGTGTCCTGGTCCGCCCCGCCGTGGAGGATATCGTCTCCGGCAGCGCCGGTGACGAGGTCGTCCCCGTCGTCGCCATTGACCGTGTCGTTGCCGCCGGCCCCTTCGAGCACATCGTTGCCGCCCAGGCCGCTGACGGCGTCGGCGTCGGCCGTGCCGGGATAATAATCGGCGCCCGCAGTTCCAGTGAAATTCGCCATCTCGAATGATCTCCACACAGATTCGCGCCCCGTGACGCGTCACGGATCGGCATGAGGTCGGAATGGGGTGAGGTGCTGTAAGCGCCGGCTGACCGACGCCGCCGGCCCAGGCATATCAGCCTGCCGGTCGAGAGCCCCTGAACCTCCGCTGCAGCATCTCTGGATGAGAGAGAACGCGACCTCGGGGCCGGAATCCAGCGGATTCGCGTGGGCACGGCGTCCGGCCCTCCGCGGGCTATTCCACGGCCGCGCCCGGTGAGGCCGACGCCTCCCGGCGACGCACCATCTCGGCGATCCAGACGGGAGCATAAGGCGGGGTACAGCCCGGCGACGCCGGATAGTCGATGAGGACCTGGAGCGTTTCGCCGATGCCGATGGCGCGGAGAGCGGCTGAGGCCGCCGTCCTGGCGGGGATCCGAGCGAACAGGGGGCGCGGCAGTCTTGTCGCGCCCCCTTATGGTCCGGATCGGCTCTTTGCTGATGTTGCTCGGTTGAACCCTCGGGCGACCGCCTCGTCTCCTGAGCGGACGTTTCGAGGCACGGTGGATATACCAGCCGCCGTGGCGGCTCCTGGCTACAACACGAAGTCGGCGGCCTGCAGCCTGCCGGCGTTCTGCAGCACGATGTTGAAGTCGGAAAGACCGTCGCCGTCGATGTCGCCGCCGATCACGGTTTCGCCACCGGAGACGGCGTAGCGCAGCTCGCCGGCGACGCCGGTATAGGCCGCGGTGCCGATGAAGGTGAAGCTGCCGTTTCCGGCCCCGCCGCTGTCGGCGTCGATCTGCGACAGGTCGATCCGGTCGCCTTGGGCGTGGCTGAAATCGGTGATCCGGTCGGCATTGGCCCGGCCCGCTGCGCTGTCGTCGACGGTGGCGAAGACGAAGCGGTCGGCGCCGTCCCCGCCGGTCAGCAGATCCTGCCCGGCCGAGCCTTTCAGGACATTTTCGGCGCTGCTGCCGATCAGGGTGTCGGCGTGGACGGAGCCGTTGACCGATTCGATCGCGATCAGCGTGTCGCCGGCGGCGGTGCCGCCGCTGCCGGTGCCGGTGGCGAGGTTCACCGTCACGCCCTCGGTGCTGTCGAAATAGGTGACGAGATCGGTGCCGGCGCCGCCGTCGAGAGTGTCCGCCCCGGCGCCGCCGCGGAGGATGTCGTCGCCGCCGGCGCCGCGGAGGGTGTTGGCGGCACCGCTGCCGATCAGGGTGTCGGCATAGGCGGAGCCGTTGACGGTCTCGATCGAGACCAGGATATCGCCATAGGCGGTGCCGCCGTCGCCGGTGCCGGCAGCGAGGTTCACCGTCACGCCCCTGGTGCTGTCGAAATAGGTGACGAGATCGGTGCCGGCGCCGCCGTCGAGGGTATCCGCCCCGGCGCCGCCGCGGAGGGTATCGTCGCCGTCGCCGCCTTGCAGGGAATCAGCGCCGCCGAGACCCACGAGAGTGTTGCTGCCGCCATTGCCGGTCAGACGGTCGTCGTGGCTGGAGCCGGTGAGGTTCTCGATGTCCCACAGGGTGTCGCCGGCGGCATCGCCCGCACTTCCCGTGCCGGCGAGGAGGTCGACCACGACAGCGGAGGACGAGCCGCTGTAGGACGCCGTATCCGTGCCGCTGTTCGAGTGGCTCGTGCCGTCGAAGACATCGCCATAGATCGTGTCCGCGCCTGCGCCGCCTTCGAGGACGTCGTCTCCATACCAGCCGCGGAGCTCATTCGCGGCCGCATCGCCGATCAGTGTGTCGTTGTGGTCGGAGCCGCCGACCCGCTCGATGCCGACGAGGGTGTCCCCTTCGGCCTCGCCGCCGCTGCCCAGGCCGGTGGCGAGATTGATCGACACCGCAGCCGTCGAGTCGGCATAGGTTGCGATATCGTTCCCATCGCCGCCGATGAGCTGGTCGGCTCCCGCACCACCGATCAGCCAGTCACTGCCAGCACTGCCATCGAGGACATTCGCCCCGCCATCGCCGACCAGGGTGTCGCCCTGGCTGCTGCCCGTCACATTTTCGATGCTGGTGAAGGTGTCCCCTTGGGCGTCGCCGCCGCTGGCCGAGCCGGTCGCGAGATCGACCACGACACCTGCGGCCGAGTACACATAGTTCACACGATCCGTCCCAGCCCCGCCATCGAGCACGTCGGCGCCCGCGCCGCCGCGAAGGTCGTCATTGCCGTCACCGCCGCTGAGGCTGTCGTTTCCATCGCTGCCGATAAGCTGGTTCGCAGCCGCGTTGCCGATCAGGATATCGTCGCCATAATTGGAGCCATAGAGATTCTCGATGCTGTCGAGGATGTCCCCGTCGGCTTCGCCTCCGCTTACAGCGCCGGTGGCAAGATTGATCGAGACGGCGGTGGTTGATAGATCATAGTAGGCCCAATCGCTCCCATTGCCGCCGGTGATACGGTCCGCACCCGCGTTGCCGCGCAGGTGGTCGTCGCCGCTCCCACCATCGAGGGTGTCGTTGCCGCCCCAGCCATAAAACGCATTGTTGCCAGCATCACCGACGAGCGTGTCGTTGAAGGCGCTGCCGGTCCAACCTTCAATGCCGGTCCAAGTGTCTCCGAGGGCGTCGCCTCCGCTGGCAGCGCCGGTGGCCACATTGATCGAGACGGCAGTTGGAGACGAATCATAGCGGACGAAATCGTCGCCATCTCCGCCATTGAGCACGTCGGCTCCGCCGGAACCGTACAGGTAGTCATTGCCACCCAAGCCATTGAGCGTGTCGTCACCGCTTGTGCCGGTGAGACCATCATTGCCCGCAGTTCCGTTGACAACTGCCATGGTCCATTCCCCTTCTCATGCTTGCGGCGCCGCATCTGCGGCGCAGTGGTCACAGTTGTGGACTGTCGCGCTTCGGCGTCCGGGTGGTCAGACGCGGTCTCGATGAGAAATGAAGGCGCCGAGATCGCGTTGGGATCGGCAGGAACGCTCCGACACTCTCTCCCAGCTGGGCATATGCGCAGCCTGCGCTCTCGACTGGCTGCAACGGTCCGCAATGCGTTCAAGGATCGATATGTCAGCAGTCACATCGGATTGGATAGATTGGATATATGAAGGTATTCATTATTGATAGTGGACGCAGGACTCCTATCACAGGCCATGGATGAGTCAACTGCTTCTTCAAGTCGTCTATATTGGGTTTTCTTCAATATTATTGTTTTTTCGGCGAAAAGGCGCTTGGCTGTCCATGGCCGCCGGGCAGGGCGAGCCCTGCGCTTTCCATATGGGCGGTAGCTTCGGCCCAGCTGCATCTCCGCCGAATGCGCCTGGGTCGCGATCCCGGTGAGGCTCCCGGCCTTGAGGCCGGGATGGAAGCCCGGCTGCAGATGGCCGATGTCGCGGACCTGATCGATACCGAGCTGCCGACCCTGGCCGCCGCCCGCCTCTGCCGCTCCCTCGGCGTCGACTTCGACAGCGACTACGTGGAGCCCGAGGAACCCGACACCGAGTGACCGGACGGCGGGCCGATCGGGCGGGTCTGGAATGCCGGCGCTCCCACTCGCTCCGGCCATCAATCCGCCACCGGCTGCGCTAGAATGGCGGGATGACGACGGCTCGGGGCATCTGGCGGCGGATCGCGATCGCGGCGGGGGCGGGCATCGCCCTCGCCGCGCTGCTCGTCGGCGCGGCGCTATGGCTCGACGCCCGCTACCCGCCGGCGCTCGATCGCTATCTCGACCGCTCCGCCATCGTCCTCGACAAGGACGGGCAGCTGCTGCGCGCCTTCACCGCCCGCGACGGCACCTGGCGGCTGCAGGCGACGGTGGACGACGTGTCGCCGCTCTACCTCGCCTTGCTGCAGGCCTATGAGGACAAGCGCTTCCGCCGCCATCTCGGCGTCGATCCGCTGTCGACCGCGCGCGCCTTCGGCCAGATGATCCGGCACGGCGGCGTCGTCTCCGGCGCCTCGACCCTGACCATGCAGGCCGTGCGGCTGCTGGAGCCGCGGCCGCGCACCTTCGGCTCCAAGCTGATCGAGATGGCGCGGGCGCTGCAGCTCGAGGCGCATTACTCGAAGGACGAGATCCTCGGCATCTACCTAACCCTGGCGCCGTTCGGCGGCAATCTCGAAGGCGTGCGCGCCGCCTCGCTGGCCTATTTCGGCAAGGAGCCGAAGCTGCTGACCCCCGGCGAGGCGGCGCTGCTGGTGGCGCTGCCGCAATCGCCCACCCGGCTGCGGCCCGACCGCTTCCCCAAGGCGGCGCGGGCGGCGCGCGACCGGGTGCTGATGCGCATCGCCGCCGCGGGGGCGCTGGCCCCCGAGGCGGCCCGTGAGGCGACCGAGCAGCCGACCCCCGCGTCCCGGCAGCCGCTGCCGTTCCGGGCGCCGCATCTGGCCGAGCGGCTGCTGGCCGAGAATCGCGGCCAGGAGGTGCTGCGCAGCACCATCGACGGCCGGCTCCAGGCGGGGCTGGAGGAGCTGGCCGACCGGTCGCTGCGCGGCCTCGACGCCAGCAGCAACCTGGCGGCGGCGGTGGTGGAGAACGCGACCGGGCGGGTGGTCGGCTATCTCGGCTCCGGCACCTTCTTCGAAGAGCGGCGCGACGGCCAGATGGACCTCGCCCGCGCCGTGCGCTCGCCCGGCTCGGCGCTGAAGCCCTTCATCTACGGCATGGGCTTCGAGGACCGGATCATCCTGCCGGAGACGGTGGTGCTGGACCTGCCGATGCGCTTCGGGGACTACGCCCCGACCAATTTCGACCCCGGCTATTCGGGCGAGGTCTCGGTGCGCGAGGCCTTGCAGCGGTCGCTGAACATCCCGGCGGTGCAGATGCTGGACCATGTCGGCCCGGCCCGCTTCGCCGCCCGGCTGCGCCAGGCCGGCGCGCCGCTGCGCTTCGACGACCCGACGGTGCTGCCCAGCCTGGCGGTGGCGCTGGGCGGCGGCGGCACCACGCTGCTCGACCTCGTCCGCCTCTATGCCGGCATCGCCCGCGGCGGCACCGTGCCCGACCTGGTCTGGCGCGCCGACGCCCCGCCTTCCGGCGGGGAGGGCCCGCGCATCCTCGACCCCTCGGCCGCCTGGTACGTCACCGACATCCTGGCCTCGGCGCCGCCGCCGGTGGCCATGGCCGATCCCGGGCTGATGCGCGACGGCCGCCGCATCGCCTTCAAGACCGGCACCTCCTACGGCTTCCGCGACGCCTGGGCGATCGGCTTCGACGCCGAGCACACGATCGGTGTCTGGGTCGGCCGGCCGGACGGGTCGCCCAGCCCCGACCGCTTCGGCCGCAACACCGCGGCGCCGCTGCTGTTCCGCGCCTTCGCCCTGCTGCCGCCGCCGGCCCGCGACGTGGTCGGCCCGGCGCCGTCCGGCACGCCGGTGCTGCGGGCGGAGGACCTGCCGCCGCGGCTGAAGCGGCTGCCCTCCGGCCCGGTCACGCTGGCGCCGCTGCCCTCGCTGGCCGGGATCGAGCCGCTGTCGATCGCCTTCCCGGCCGATGGCGCGGCGGTGGAGCGTCCGCGCGACGGCGACCGCTTCGGGTCGCTGTCGCTGGTCGCCACCGGCGGCCGCCGGCCGTTCCTGTGGATGGTCGACGGCCGGCCGATCCCGTCCTCGCCGCTGAAGCGCGACGCGGACTGGGCGCCGCCGGGGCCGGGCGCCGCGCAGATCACCGTGATCGACGCCACCGGCGCCACCGCCACGGCGCGGGTGTGGCTGCGCTGAGCTGAGCGCCTGGCCCGGCTGCCGCGCGAATTCCTGTCGGCAGCCCTGCGTTGCCCCCATGGATCCGTCGTTTGCGAGAGTCGGTCAGTGACCATATAGTAAGGCAGTTTACAATCAGGTCGCTTCATAGATGAGCGAGACCAAGCCTCTCGTCAGCCTCTACACCCTGATCAAGGACCTCGATCAGCTGCTGCGCCGCCGCTTCGAGGAGCGGGTGCGCGCGGCCGGGCTGGACCTGACCCGGCCGCAATACCGCGTGCTGCTGTTCATCGACCGCAACCCCGGCATCACCCAGGCACGGCTGGCGGAGATGCTCGACGTCGAGAAGATGACCGTCACCGGCCTGGTCGACCGGATGGAGAAGCGGGGCTGGGTCGAGCGCCGGCGCGACCCGCGCGACCGGCGCGCCCATGCGCTCCATCTGCTGCCGCCCGCCCGGCCGATCGTCCAGCAGCTCGATGCGATGATCGCGCAGTGGCAGGACGATTACAGCGCCCGGCTGCCGGCCGAGGTCATGGCCCGGCTGATCGGCGACCTGCAGATCCTGAAGACCAGGCTGACCTGTGACACGGACGAACCGGCGGCCGATGCCGCCAGGCGGTGCTGAGATGCCGGACGGAAGCAACGACACGACCCTGAAGCCTTCTCCGCAGCAGGCCGGCAACACGCCCGCGCCGGTGCCGCCGCCAGTCAGGCCGCGCCGGCGCGGCCTGCGCCTGGTGCTGCTGGCCGGCGTGCCGCTGGTGATCGCGGTGGTGGGCGTGGCCCTCTACGCCATGGGCGGCCGCTACGCGGGCACCGACAACGCCTATGTCCATGCCGACACGGTGTCGATCGCGCCCGAGATCTCGGGCCGGCTGGTCTCGGTCGACGTGTCGACCAACCAGCCGGTCCAGGTCGGCCAGGTGCTGTTCCGGATCGACGACCGGGCGCCGCGCTACGCGCTGGAGCAGGCGGAGGCCGACATGCGCCAGGCCGCCTTCGACTTCCAGGGCATCAAGGCCAATCTGGTGGAGCAGCAGGCGACGCTGGACCAGGCCCGCACCACCCAGGACTACCGCCAGAAGGATTACGACCGCATCGCCGCGCTGGCGAAGAACGGCAACGCCTCGCAATCCGCGCTCGACGACGCCCGCCAGGCGCTGGACATGGCCAAAAGCAGTGTCGACGTCGCCCAGTCGCAGATCGGCATGACCCTGGCCAAGCTAGGCGGCAATCCGGACCTGACGCTGGACGACTACCCGCCCTACCGCCAGGCCGGGGCGCGGCGCGACCAGGCGCAGCTCGACCTCGACCACACCCAGGTCAAGGCGCCGTTCCCCGGCATCGCCGCCAAGGCCGATGCGGTGCTGCCCGGCGCCTATGTCACCGCCGGGTCGCCGGTGCTGGCGCTGGTTCGCACCGACAAGGTCTGGATCGACGCCAACCTGAACGAGACCGACCTGACCAACGTCCAGGTCGGCCAGCCGGTCGAGGTCACGGTCGACACCTATCCGGGGACGACCTGGACCGGCAAGGTCGACAGCCTCAGCCCGGCCAGCGGCGCCGAGTTCTCGCTGCTGCCGCCGCAGAACTCCAGCGGCAACTGGGTCAAGGTCACCCAGCGCATCCCGGTCCGCGTCCTCGTCGACACCGCCGGCAAGCCGCAGCTGCGCGCCGGCATGAGCACCGAGGTCGCGATCGACACCGGCCATGCCCGCGGCCTGCCGTTCCTCGGAGGCACCGCTCTCGGAGCACAGTGATGGCCGCACCCGGCGAAACCATCCCCCATCGCGGGATGATCACGGTCTGCGTGATGCTGGCCACCATCATGCAGGCGCTGGACACCACCATCGCCAACATCGCGCTGCCCTACATGCAGGGCAATCTCGGCGCCAACCAGGACCAGATCAACTGGGTCCTGACCTCCTACATCGTCGCCGCGGCGATCATGACGCCGGTCACCGGCGCCCTGGTCAGCCGGATCGGCCGCAAGAACCTGTTCATGATCTCGGTGATCGGCTTCGTCGTTGCCTCGGTGCTGTGCGGCCTGGCCCAGAACGTCACCGAGATCGTCGGCTTCCGGCTGCTGCAGGGCGTGTTCGGCGCGCCGCTGGTGCCGCTGTCCCAGGCCACGGTGATCGACATCAACCCGCCGGAGCGGCGCGGCCAGGCCATGGCGATCTGGGGCGTCGGCGTCATGGTCGGGCCGATCCTGGGGCCGGTCCTCGGCGGCTGGCTGACCGACCATTATTCCTGGCGCTGGGTGTTCTACATCAACGTGCCGATCGGCGCCCTGGCGCTGGCCGGCGTGATGATCTTCATGTCGGACACCGGCAAGCAGGCGGCCAAGCGTTTCGACTGGCTCGGCTTCGCCTTCCTCAGCCTCGGCATCGGCGCCCTGCAGATGATGCTCGACCGTGGCCAGGACCAGGACTGGTTCAACTCGCTCGAGATCATCATCGAGCTGGTGCTGGCGGCGCTCGGCTTCTACCTCTTCGTCGTCCATCTGCTGACGGCCGACGCGCCCTTCGTCCGGCCGGCGCTGTTCACCGACCGCAACTTCGTGGTCGCCATGGTGGTGATGGCGATCGTCGGGTCGCTGTACTACTCGATCATGGCCCTGGCGACGCCGTTCCTGCAGACCATGCTGGGCTATCCGGTGGTCACCGCCGGCCTGGTGATGGGCCCTCGCGGTATCGGCACCATGGTGGCGATGATGGTGGTCGGCCGCCTGATCGGGAAGGTCGACACCCGCCTCCTGCTGCTGCTGGGCCTGGGCATGATCATCGGCTCGCTGTGGCGGATGAGCGGCTACAGCCTCGACATCTCCTCGACCGAGTTCATGCTCGACGGGCTGGTGCAGGGAGCCGGGTTGGGCCTCGTCTTCGTGCCGCTCTCGACCATGGCCTTCTCGACCCTGCCGCGGCTGTTTCTCGACGAGGGCGCCGGCATCTACAGCGTGTCGCGCAACCTCGGCAGCTCGATCGGCATCTCGGTCGTCACCGCGCTCCTGACCCGCAACACCCAGATCAACCACCAGCTTTTGGGCGAGCATGTCAACGCCTTCAGCCCGGCGGTGCAGCAGCTGCCGGACATGATGTCGCCGGGCACCGTAACCGGCCGCGCCCTGATCGATCAGGTGGTCAACCAGCAGGCCTCGCTGATCGCCTATATCGACGACTTCAAGCTCTTGATGGTGCTGGCGATCGCCGCTATCCCGCTGCTGCTCCTGCTGCGCAAGCCCAAGGGCGGCGGCAGCGCACCGGCGGTGCAGGTGCATGCGGATTGAGATCAGTACTGCAGCCGGGTCGGGCGATCGGTGTACAGACGCTGATGGCGCTCGCTGGCCTCCGCCCAGCTCTTCGGCATCCGGTAGCCGGCCAGCAGGATCGTCGCGGCAAAAACGATCTTCATCGCGAACCTCTTCCGGTTTGACCAGTGAAGCATACCGGCAACGCCGGCAATAAACCGCTTGCCTTGGAGGCGGTGCTACTGGGTGGTATGATGCGGCAGGAGGCGATCATGACCGTCAAGACATCAATCTCGCTGACTGACGACCAGGAAGCCTATGCACGTGCTCTCGTCGACAGTGGGCAGTATCCGAGCCTCAGCGCGGTGCTTCAGCGCGGGCTCGACATGCTGCGGCGCGACAACGAGATGCACGACGCGGAACTCCAGGCCCTTCGATCGCTGATTGATCAGCGCCGGGCGGGACCTTTTATTGACCTTGATGAGAGCGAAGCAGCAGTCCGAGCGCTGCTGCAGCGCAAGAGGAAGGCGCGTGCGCCACTATAGGGTTCGCCCTACGGTCGCGGTCGTGCGCGACTTCGACTCCATCGAGGATCACTTGGTTCGGGTCTATCAGGAATACGGAGACGACCTGGACAGCGCGATCGAGCGCGCTGCCATCCGAATCGACTCTGCACTCGCCTACATGCGAACGTTCGAAACCCACCCGCATCGGGGTACTGAGCATCCTCGCATCCGGCCCGGCGTCCGCAGCGTGACTGACAAGAGTTTCGTCTTCTATTTTGAGATCGACGAGCCAGGGTCCGAAGTCAGGATCCTGGCCGCCTTCTTCGGCGGCGCCGACCACAGGCGGCAGATCCTGGATCGACTTCGGCCCTGAAGCCGGCTAACCCGCGAACACCAGTCGCGTAGGTTGGGTTCGCGATCGCGAACCCAACATTTACGCAGCCCAGGCCGGTGTTGGGTTCGCCAAGCGAACCCAACCTACGAGCCGAACACCAGCCGGTACTTGGCGAAGCCGTCGCCGGCGTCGCCGGCGGGCTCGATGGTCAGGCCGGGCGGCACCGCCTGGGCGGCGGCCGGGGCGCCGGGGAAGGTGACGACGACGGTCTTCGGCAGCGGCGCGAAGCTCCAGTTGCCGTCGGCGGTCGGATTGATCCGGCCCTGCTCGTGGATGAAGCGCACCAGAACGTCGCGGTTGGTGTCCGGCGCCTCGAGCACGATGTTCTTGCCGTCGAGGCCGGGGAAGCTGCCGCCGCCCCCGGCGCGGTAATTGTTGGTGACGACGACGAAGTCCTGCTTCTCGTCGATCGGCTTGCCCTGAAACTGGAGGTCGACGATACGGTGCGCGTCCGGCGCCACCAGCTTGCCGTCGCCGTCGTAGCGCGAGGGCTTGGTCAGGTCGATGCGGTAGGTCACGCCGTCGATCACGTCGAAATTGTAGGAGGGGAAGCCGGGATCGATCAGCGGCTGCTCCTCGGTCTTCGCCGGGTCGATCCGGTTGAAGATGCCGGCGGAGCGCTCCAGCCATTCCCGCACGATGGCGCCGGAGACGCGCACCGCCCGCACCGTGTTCGGATAGAGGTACAGGTCGGCGACGTTCTTGATCGCGATCGGCCCGGCCGGGACGCTGGTGTAGTAGTCCGGCCCGCCGCGGCCGCCGGCCTTGAACGGCGCGGCGGCGGACAAGAGCGGCTGCCCCGCGGCCGGGGTGCCGGCCAAGAGCGGCGCGACATACCAGAGCTGGGCCTGGCTGACGATCTGCACCGACGGGTCGTCCGCCACCAGGGCGAAGTAGCTGGTGATCGGGGCGGAGATCTCGCCCACCGGCTGGCGCACATAGGCCAGGGTGGCGTCGTGCTCCGGCTGCGCCGCCGCGAGGATCTCCGGCCGCGAGTCGACCAGCGGCGTCACCTTGCGGTCGCGGCGCTCGTAGATCGGCCGCGCCTCGGACTTGAAGGCCGCGACCTTCCAGGTGGTGCCGTCGCGCTCGAGCTCCAGGTCGATGATGCCGAGATGGCTGCCCCAGAACCCGGCCATCACCGCCGGGATGCCGTGCAGCGTCCCGCGCTCGGCGTCGACGCCGTCGATGCCGGCGAAGTCGGGGCCGGGGAAGACCCGGTGCTGGTGGCCGGTCAGGATCACGTCGATGCCCGGCACCTCGGCCAGGAACAGGGCCGCGTTCTCCTCGCCGCCCTCGCGCTTGCCGCCGGCGATGCCGGAGTGGCACAGCGCCACCACCAGCTCGGCCCCGGCCTGGCGCAGCTCCGGCACGTACCGCTTCGCGGCGTCGACGATGTCGGTGGTGGTGACATGGCCTTCGAGATGGCCCTGGTCCCACTGCATGATCTGCGGCGGCACGAAGCCGATGACGCCGATCTTCACCGGCACCGCGGCGCCGCTGTCGTCCTTCAGATTGCGCTCCAGCACCTTGAAGGGCGGCAGATAGGGGCTGCCGTCGGTCTTCAGCAGGTTGGCGCAGACCAGGGGGAAGTTCGCCCCCTGCATCATCGCGCGGCCCAGGTAATCGAGCCCGTAGTTGAACTCGTGATTGCCCATGGTGCCGCAGTCATAGGCCAGCAGGTTCATGGCCTTGACGATCGGGTGCACCGCGCCGCCGTCCAGGCCGCGCTGATAGGCCATGTAGTCGCCCATCGGGTTGCCCTGGATCACGTCGCCGTTGTCGAACAGCAGCACGTTGCCGGCCTCGGCCCGGGCGGCGGCCAGCACCGCGGCGGTGCGGGCCAGGCCCATCGTGTCGTCGCCCTTGTCGCGGTAGTAGTCGTAGGGGAAGACGGCGACGTGCAGGTCGGTCGTCTCCAGGATCCGCAGCTTCAGCTTCGGCGCCGCGGCCCGCAGCGCGGCGGGGGCCAGGCCGATCGCGGCGGCGGCGACACCCGCCTTCAGGGTGGTGCGGCGGGTCAGGCGGTCGGTCATGCGGCGCTCCGGCGGCTGGGACGCTGCAGTCTAGAGCGAAGCCGATGACGGTTCCTAGGGCGGTGAAACGGCCGGACGGGCGTGGTGTCCGGCCAGGGCCACCGGGCGGGGCGTGGGCCGCCTCGCCCGGCTGCCGTGGTCAGCTGGCGGTGGTGTCGTCGGTCGGAGCGTCCGGACCGTTCTTCTTGATCGACTCGATGGCGTTCTTGGCCGAGGCCTTGCTGGCGTAGCCCTCGGTCGAGAAGATCGTCTCGGAATTGTACTTGAACCGCACCCGGAACTCGCCGGACTTATCCTTGTAGATCTCGAACTTGTGCGCCATGGGTCGCCCCTCCGGGAATCGAGACATTAGTCGGGCAGTGTGATCGCGATATCCCAATATTCGCAAGCGGCTTTGTTGATCGATGGCAAGTTCTTACGCCGCCGGGGTAAACTGATAGGGCGTGGCGCCGCGCAAATTCTCATCCACCGACAGCACATGGTTCAGCGGCGGGAAGGCACGCTGGTCGCAATCCGGCCGCTCGCACAGCCGGCAATGCAGCCCGATCGGCGCCGCCGCCTCGTCGGAGGCGAGGTCGATGCCGTCGGCATAGACCAGCTGCGCCGCATGGGCGATCTCGCAGCCCAGCGCCAGGGCGAAGCTCTGCCCCTGGGCGCGGAAGCCGGCGCCCGGCTTGGACACGGTGCGGGCGATGGTGAACCAGCGGCTGCCGTCCGGCAGCTCCGCCACCTGGGTCTGGATCCGGCCGGGCGAGCGGAAGGCGTCGGGCAGGATCCACAAGGGGCAGGCGCCGCCCATCCGGGCGAAGGCGGAGTTGGTGGCGCCCAGGCGCTTCGACACGTTGCCGGCCTTGTCGCTGCGGATCAGGAAGAAGGGCACGCCCTTGGCACCCTGGCGCTGCAGCGTGGTCAGGCGGACCGAGACCTGCTCGAACGACGCCTCGAAGCGGCTCTGCAGCACCTCGATGTCGTAGCGCAGCGCCGTCGCCGCCCGCCAGAACCGGTCGTACGGCATCATCACCGCCCCGGCCAGATAGTTGGCCAGGACGATGCGGCCGAGGCGCGACGCCTCGGGGCCGGAGAAGCCGACCGGCGCCACCATCTCGTCCAGCAGGGCCCGGTACTTGACCAGCGCGATCTGCACCGCCAGGTGGAAGCTGCGGCTGGGCAGGGGCAGCATCTCGGACAAGAGGATGCGGCGGCCGTGCCGGTCGTAGCGGCGGCGCACCGGCCCCATCACCTCGACCGGCATCACCTTGACCCGCAGGGTCAGCTCCTCGTCGAGATATCGGATCAGGCCCGGGAACAGGGCGCCGGGCTCGATCGCCCCGGCCTGCCAGATCTCCTCCGCCGCGGTCTCCAGCTCCGGGAAGTGATGGCCATGCGCCTGCACCCAGTCGCGCACCTCGTCCAGCGGCGACGAGCCCTCGGCGATGTCCGGCGCCGATCGCTGCTCGGCCAGGAGGCGCAGCGTCTCGCGCCCCTCGCGATAGGCCTGGTACAGGGCCAGCACCGCCTCGGCCGCCGCCGGCGCCTGGGCGGCCAGGTCGATGATGTCCTGCCGCTTCAGCCCGGCGGTGCCCGGCCGTGGCGTGGCGAACAGCGGGTCGCCGAACACCTCGGACAGGCCGCCGACCAGCCGCTCGCCCTCGTCCTCGGCGAAGCTGGCGAGGTCGAGGTCGAAGATCTGGCCCAGCTTCAGCAGGATCTCGACCGTCACCGGCCGCTGGTTGCTCTCGATCAGGTTGAGATAGGAGGCGGAGATGCCCAGCCGCTCCGCCAGCTGCGCCTGGCTGACCTCGCGGTCGCGCCGCAGCCGCCGGATCTTGTGCCCCAGCATCGGCTTGCGCGCGGCCATCGATCTTCTCCGATTTACAAAACTGGCATAAACAAACTTTACAACCTTTCCTTTTCACGCTCAACGCCGCGTTGACGTTGGGTGGAGCGCAACACAACATCCTTCTCATCTTCGCAGCGCAACATGACGCGCCGCTTTGTCGGACTTGAAAAGGATTTACAGGATGGCTCCCCTCGACTCTCCGACCTCGACCCGACACCTCGCCGGCCGCTTCGACGGCATCGTCCGGGACTACGCCCCGGCGGATGTCGACCGGCTGCGCGGATCGGTCCGGATCGAGCACACGCTGGCCCGGCTCGGCGCCGAGCGGCTGTGGGAGCTGATGCACAAGCGCGATTTCGTCAATTCGCTGGGCGCCACCAACGGCACCCAGGCGATGCAGCAGGTGCGCGCCGGGCTGGAAGCGATCTACCTGTCCGGCTGGCAGGTGGCGGCCGACGCCAACACCGCCGGCCAGATGTATCCGGACCAGAGCCTGTACCCGGCGGATTCGGTGCCGGAGGCGGTGCGCAAGATCAACCGCACCCTGCAGCGCGCCGACCAGATCGAGCATGCCGAGGGCGGGGCCAAGCGCCACTGGTTCGCGCCGATCGTGGCCGATGCCGAGGCCGGCTTCGGCGGCCCGCTGAACGCGTTCGAGCTGATGAAGGCGATGATCGAGGCCGGCGCCGCCGGCGTGCATTTCGAGGACCAGCTGGCGTCGGAGAAGAAGTGCGGCCATCTCGGCGGCAAGGTGCTGGTGCCGATGCGCAGCTTCATCCGCACCCTCAACGCCGCCCGCCTCGCCGCCGACGTCATGGACGTGCCGACCGTGCTGCTGGCCCGCACCGACGCCGAGAGCGCCAAGCTGATCACCAGCGACATCGACGAGCGCGACCATCCGTTCATCGACCGGACGCAGCGCAGCGAGGAGGGCTTCCATCCGATCAAGCCGGAGAACCGGATGGAGTATTGCATCGCCCGCGGCCTGGCCTTCGCGCCCTATGCCGACCTGCTGTGGATGGAGACCTCGAAGCCCGATCTCGGCCAGGCGAAGCGCTTCGCCGAGGGCATCCACCGGCACTTCCCGGGCAAGCTGCTGTCCTACAACTGCTCGCCCAGCTTCAACTGGAAGGCCAATCTCGACGACGCCACCATCGCCAAGTTCCAGCGCGAGCTGGGGGCCATGGGCTACAAGTTCCAGTTCATCACCCTGGCCGGCTTCCACAGCCTGAACTACGCCACCTTCGAGCTGGCGCGCGGCTACAAGGACCGGCAGATGGCCGCCTACTCCGAACTGCAGCAGGCGGAGTTCGCGGCTGAGGCCCAGGGCTACACCGCGACCAAGCACCAGCGCGAGGTCGGCACCGGCTATTTCGACGCCGTCAGCCTCGCCATCTCCGGCGGCAAGGCGTCGACCACCGCGCTCGGCGAGTCGACCGAAGCCGCCCAGTTCCACTGATCATCTGCGCCCAGGCGCGCCCCGACGGAGGACATGACCATGACGAACCGCTTCTGGATCATCGGCGGCGAATATGCCGATACCCGCTTCGACCGGCTGGTCGACGGCACCGAGAGCCTGCAGGGCCCGTTCGAGAACTACGACGAGGCGCTGCACGCCTGGCGGCAGCTGGCCTCGGCCACCACCAGCAACGCGCATCAGCGCTACACCATCGCGCATGAGGGCGCCCGCTGAGGCCGCGGCCGGCGCTCCTCGGCCGTCATGCCTGGCGCCCGCCCGACATGTCCTCGCGCATCCGGTGCAGATGGCCGTCGACGATCGGCTGCTCATGCGCCGCCGGTTGCGGCACGGCCAGCGAGTCCAGGCTGTAGGACC
The DNA here is from genome assembly GCF_042743185.1 of Inquilinus sp. NPDC058860. Taxonomy (NCBI): domain Bacteria; kingdom Pseudomonadati; phylum Pseudomonadota; class Alphaproteobacteria; order Rhodospirillales; family Rhodospirillaceae; genus Inquilinus; species Inquilinus sp. NPDC058860. The sequence continues at coordinate 40,091 of NZ_JBHYMS010000021.1, forward strand.
GCAGGCCGCCGATGGCCCCCTCGATGTGACGGATCGCCGCCGAGGTCGCGCCCTCGGCGGCGTCGGCATCCACACCCTCCAGGACCCGGCGGGCCTGCTCCAGACGACCGATCGCGGTTGCGACATGGGCGTTGAGGGACGGTTCGGCCTCCGCACCGCCGCTGCCGTGGGACCCGGCCATGAGCCGCAGGAGCCTGACGATTTCCGGAAGCCAGGCGCGGGCTTCGTTCAGGTCATGGTCGATGTCGTCCCGCAACTGCTGCTCATAAGGCCTGGCGTCGCGATCCGCACGCAGGGCATAGGCCCGGTTCCCGGCCGCCTGCAGCTTGCCGATGAGGGTGGCGAAATCCCCCCGGGACAGCTCGGCTTTCTGCTGCCCCAGCAGCTTGACGACCGCCCACACCTGATAGCTGAGCTGGACCAGCAGGCTCGGGCCGCCCTCCGCGTCCGGCGGGGGCCGGCGGAGAGGTTCGGCGGCGCCGTTGTCCGGGTCGGGCCTCGGGCCGGGCGAAGGGCGGTCGAACTCCGACGGGGCCGGCACGACCGAATCCCATAGATCGCGCAGCGTCGTGAGATAGGCGCGGCTCTCCGGGGCCAGGCTGTCCAGATCCCCCGGACGGCTGAAGCGGGTGTTCCACAGCACGTCGCGCAGGTCCCGGCCCAGCCGCAGCAGCTGGAGCTGCGCGGAGAACTGCCCTTCCCAGCTCTGCGGCCCGGCGAAGACCCGGGCAAGGTGCTCGCGCACCGCGGCGACCCGACCCCGCAGCCGGGCCATGTCCGCCGCCGCCAGGCCGTTCGGCGGAACGGGCTGGCCCGCCCCGGCCAGCTCCTGGAAGTGACGCTCCGCCCGATCGAGCTCGATATCGAAGGCCTGCAGCAGCGCCTCGCCCTTCGCCAGGCGGTCCAGCCGGCCGACCGGGCCGCCGGCCAGGCGGTCGAGCCGCGCGATCGTCCAGCGGATCGCCTCATCCGCGGCCCCGGCGGCCACGGCATGGCCGTCCTCCCCGGTCGGGCGTCCGGCGAAGGCCTGGCCGAGGCCCCGGACCAGGTCGCGGAAATGATCGCGGACCCGGCCGAACTCCTCCAGCTTGGCATGGAGGTCCCGGGTCGAGCGGGGCGGCTCGCGCAGGCCCTGGTTCAGGGCGTAATAGGCCTGGCCCGGCCCCGTCACATCGACGCCGGGGGGCAGCGCGCCGGACGCCTGCCACGCCAGGACCGAGCGGGATCCCGCGGCCTGCAGGGCCAGGCAGGCCCGGCCCAGGAACGCCCGCCGCATGTCGTCGATCTGCCGCTGTTCCGTGTCAAGGCGCCGCTGCTCCTGCCGGAACGCGTCATGGGCCCGCCGCGATCGCAGCTTCATCGGCCGGGCGACCACCGGGCGCGGATAGTGCAGCTCGCGGGGACCGTCGAGATTCGGCGCCCGCCATCCGAAATAGGGATAGAGGACCGGCCGGTCCTCTCCCACCGGCAGCTCCGTCTCGGCGCGCCGGGCCAGCTCGTCCAGCACACGGAGCTTCCGCTCGGCGTCGTACAGCTCGATCTCGGCCCGCGTCGCCGCCGGCCGGCCGCCGAACCGGCCCGCGAACGGTCCGGTCTCCCCGGCCGCGGGGGCCGGCTCAACCCCCCGCCGGCGCGCCAGATCCGTGAGGGGGCTGACAAGCGCCGCGTCGATCCACTCCTTCACCGCGTTGACGCCGATGGCGTTGGGCACCGCGTCGCCGCCGACGGCGCCGGGGTTCCGGGTCAGATGCACGGTGACGTCGATCAGCTCGTGCCGCAGGGCCCGGGCCCGGTCGGCCAGGGCGCGCAGCCCGGGGCGGTCCGCTTCCGGGGCGTCCCAGGCGCGGATCGACAGCCCGGCCAGGTCCGACAGCGCGGCCCGGGCCGCTTCGACATCCTCGCGGTCGCGGGCGCCCGCCAGCGTGGCCAGATGGCCGTCGACCTCGGTCCATATCGGGTCGGCTGCCGGGGGCGGCGCGGGCGGATCCGTGCGGTCGACCCCGACCGGCGGCGCCGCATCCCGGGGGGCGGGCGATCCGGGGGCTTGCGCCGGCCGCGGCGGCGCGGCGGCCCCGCCACCGGGCGGAACGCTCGGGGGCTCCGGATCGGTGCGCTGCACCCCGCCGCCGGGCGGGTCGTCGTCGGGCGGTGTCTCGTCCGTCCGGTCGGCGGCGAGCTTCTCCCGATGGGCGTCGATCAGCTGATCGACATAGTGGAGGGTCCGCCTGAACTGCTTCTGCTCCGAGGTCTCCCAGGGCACGAACTTCTCATCCCGGGAGAGCTGGCCGTAGTCCCACAGCTTGAATTCGCCGGTCTCCGGATGCACCAGGAACTCGATGTCGGAGATGTAGAGCCTCTGCTGCGCGAGATCGTGCAGGAACGCCCTGGTCGCGACGAGGCTGGACAATCCGGCTGCGGTGAAATCCGAGCTGTCGAACTGCCAGATCATGGTGCCGACGCCGTCGAGATCGGTCGTTTCCAAGAGGGATCGCAGCGTCCGGTCGCTGGCGGCATAGAGATCGGTGACGAAGGCCGATTTCCCGTGGATCCGGACGACGCCGAGCACGTCGACGACATGAGGCGCCCCGAGCTCCTTCAGGCGCTGCGTGATGTCGAGATAGTATTGCGGGTCGTTGAAGGGGGTTTCGACCTCGTTCATCTCGTCGCGGAAGACCACGGCCGCCTTGTCGTGCAGCCTGAACGCGGTCTTGAAGCCTCCGACCCCCAGCATCTCGCCCAGCATGTCCACGGGCGCGACCGTCCGGCGGCCGCCCTCGTCATCCACGAGGAGGAGCGTCCCGTCGTCCTGCGGGACGAGGCTTCCCTGCGGATCCTCGAGCGGCCGGGGCTTCGCCACCTCCCAGGGGCCGAGCTCGGCCGGCGTGGGCATCAGGATCTCCACGCCGATGATATCCGCGAGGCCCTGGATCTGCTGCCGCGCCGCCTCGTCCCGCGGGTCGATGTTCGCCGCGAAGGGCCGGCGCCTGTATCGCCAATCCTTGAACAGCTCGTCGTTCACCAGGACTTCATGCGGGCTCGAGCCGGCAAAAGGCCTGAAGTCGATGACGGGAACCTGCTCCAGCCCGCGCTCCCGCGCATAGGACCTGGGCGACCGATGCAGCTCGGGCTCCGATCGCTCCCCCGCCCCGGGCTTCGGCGCGGCATCGAGCGTCCCGTCCGGCGAAGCCGGCCCGGCCTCCTCATGCCTGCCGGTCGCAAGGGCCGATCCGTCCTCGTCGCCGGATGGCCCGCGCCGCTCGGCGCCGCCGCCCGGCGGCATGGTCGGGCGGGGCGAAGGCCCCAGAGCCCCGTCGCCTCCGGGAGGATCACCCCCGTCATCCGGCCGGTCATCGTCATCGGGCCGGCCGATGCCGTCGCCCTCACGTCCGGCCGGCGGCGGCGACAGCTCCCCGTCGCGGGCCACCTTCGCCTCGGCGACTTCGCGCAGCTGCCGGATGCCGTCCAGCTGGGACGATGCCGGTCTGACGCCGAAGCGGACGCCGCCCACGTCCCAGAGCGCGAAGCTTCCATCCAGCCCGGCCATCAGCTCCAGATCGCCGAAGCGGACGCCCTTTTCGATCATCAGCCTCTCGATCAGCGCGAGGCTGTCGACGCTGCGCCGGCTCAGCCGGGAATCGTCCAGCGTCTCGCCGTCGTATTCGATCTCCTTGCTGCTCTTCCACTGCAGGTCCGCGACCATGGCCGGCTTGTCGTGGATGCGCGTCAATCCGAGAACGCGGACCGTGGGGAATCCCTCCTCCTCCAGCCTGGCGAGATCCCGCATCTCCTCGAAGAGCGGCAGCGAATTGCCGTCCCGCTGCACCAGAACGATCTTGTCGCCGACCTGAAAGACGGTCTTGAAGGCGCCCGATCCGATGCGGGGGCCGAGCGCCTCCTGCAGCGTGATCGGCCGCCGCTGCCCGTCCGGACCGATCTCGATCGCCTCCGTCCCTTCGAACTCGATCGTCCTGTCTTCCCGGGGGGCGGTCGGCTCCACGACCTTCCAGCCCGTCTCCCCCTGCGGCACGATCACGTCGGACTGCGCGACATGGGCGAGGCTGGAAGCGAAGGCGTCGAGCTCCGGGCCGGCCGGCGCGGACGCCAGGACGATGGGCTGGGAGCCGGCCCATTCATCGCCGAGATCCGCGCCGAGAAACAGCTCGTGCACGCCGGCACGGGTTCCGTCGCTCAGGATCGCGCGACCGTCGCGGTCGATGCCGAGGATGTCGGGATACTCATACGCGGTCATCTCCTGCGTCTCGAGCAGCCGGTTGAGATTGATCCGGCGGGTCAGATCGCGCGCCTCCTCCGGCGAGACGTCGATCCCGGCAGGCAGCTTCCCGGTCTGGTCCGGCGCGTCCGGCTCCCGATCCCGGCTGACCGCGGGCGGCGCCCCTGCGGCGGCGGCCATGGCGTCGACCTGGTCGAGCGCGGAGGACAGCGCGGGATACGGGTCCGCCGATTGCCGCCCCGGCGACGGTGTCGCCAGGATGTGCTCCGGATCCGAAAGGTAGATCTGCCCGTCGAAGCCGATCAGGTACTCGGGATCGTTGAGGCTCTCGCGCTCCCCGGCCTCCAGGGCGAGCAGCTTCTCCCGGTGCGCGCGGAGATCGGCGAGGCTCCGCTCGTTCAGGACGGCGGCCAGCTCGGCGTCGACCGAGCCGTCCCGCCCGCGAACGTTCAGGCTGCTGCCGGCGTGGAGGTCGTAGACGATGCCGTCGTGGCCCAAGGCCTGGACGATGCCGTCATGCGGCACGACCTTGAACCCTTTCCTCTCCCACCGATCCAGCGCCGCCACCTCGTGCTCGAGATGCTCTCGACCCATGCCCGGCTGCAGCAGGCCGATCGCCTTGTTCCGGCCGAGGCGAAACAGGACCTTCGTGCTGCCGCCCCCGATCCGCTCGTGGAGGTGGTCCTCGATCTTCGCCTCGATCCACCGTCCCTCTTCATCTCGCGCGAACAGCTGCCCGTCGCGAAACTCCACCTCGGCCCCGCGGGGCAGGGGCTGCGGCGAGGACAGCAGCCAGCGTCCCTCGCCGGCCGGGTTGATGCTGTCGCGGCCCATGCGCAGCTCGAAATCGGGCGCCAGGACGTTGATCCCGAGGATGCTGGACAGGCGCGGGGCGAAGGCCTGGCCGGCGAAGTCGGCCGCGAGCAGGATCGGCCGGTCCTCGTCCCGGGGGAATTCGAGCCGCAGCGCGAGGTCGTGGGGCGTCAGCGGGTTGTCGTCGCGATCGAGGATCGTCCCCTCCTCGGTCCCCATCGCATGGATCGTGAAGGCGTCTTCCCCGCCCGCCTTCGGCGTCGGGATCGTGAGCCGGTCCAGCGGCGGCCCCAGCAGGCTGTACTGCACCGGCTTCTTCGGCAGCCGGTCCCAGGGCACGGTCTGGGGCGTTCCGGCCGCAGGCTCCGGCTGCCCGCCGTCGTCGCCCGGCGGCGCCGATGCCCTGTCCATGTCCAGCTCGGCCAGGGCCGCCTGGCGCTCGGCCGGGCGCTCCGCGGCCTCGCGCGCCAGCTTCGCCTGGGCCGCGCGCTCGACGTCACGCAGCAGCTCCAGCTCGAACCGATGATCGTAGGAGCCGCGGGCCAGGGACCGGATGCTCAGCGGATCGGCGAACAGGAGCCGCCCGTCCGACATGATCATCGGGGAGAAGTCGTTGAGCCGGAGCGGCCTGCCGGTGTCCGGATGGACCGGATGGTTCTCGAGAACGTCGCGGATCCGGCGGATGGATTCGAGGGTGGCCGCGTTCAGATAGGTGTCGTCGACGATGATCCGCGTGCCGCCGTCATACTCGACGATGTCCTTGAGGCTGAGGGCGCCCAGCTCATGGACCAGCGTCGGCTGGCCGAACGCCCGGGCCGGGCCGTCGGCCGCCAGCGTCGGCAATCCGATCCGGCGGCCGAGCTCGAGATTGTCGATCTCGGTCCGGGCCCGCGCCGGCGCGGTCGCCTCTTCCGGCGCGATGCCGAGCGTCGCGACCTCGTCGCGGAAGATCGCCACCGCCTTGTCGTAGCACCGGAACACGGTCTTGTGCTCGCCGCCGCCCAGCCGGCGCCCGAGATGCTCCTCGATCCGGATCTCGATGCGACGGCCCGGCTCGGCCAGGAACGCCTTGCCGTCGACGATCTCCAGCCTCTTGCCCGGATCGGGGGCGGCGTGGCCTGCCGGCGTGGCGCGCCGCCAGCTCGCCGGCGACCGATCGCCCAGCGGGTAGATGACGTCGACCCCGGCGATGTCGGCGACCCGCTGCGCAAACGCCGCCGCGTGCGGGCCGGGCTCCTGCAGGTTCAGGGCGATCCCGGCATTGTGCCAGCCCTCCGGCTCCAGGTCGTGCCGGACGAACAGCTCATGCGCGGCGACGATCCGGCCGTCGGGCAGGACGGCGTGCGAGCCGTCGAGCACGCGGGCGACGGGCATGTCGATGGCGTCGCCGAAATCCCGCGGCGCATGGGCCCAGGGCTGGCGGGCGGGATCCGGCGGGCCGACGGGGGATGCCAGTCGGGCCGAGATCCGCGGCCCGGCCCGATCGGGCGGGGCGCTGGTCCGGCCGTCGCGGTTCCAGATCGCCGCCGCATTCTCCGCGAAAGCCTGGCCGTAGGTCCGGCCCGAGGTGCCGCGAGGCTCGTCCCGGAACAGCTCGCCCAGCGCCCGGGCGGCATCCTCCCTGTCCCGCGTGGCCCTGTACCGATCCAGCACGGCCCGGCCGGCATCGGCCCCCGGGACGCCGGCCGGCCGGCCGGCATTGACGGCCAGCTCGTCGCCGACCAGGAGCTCGGTCAGCCGCGCGTCGCCTTCCTTGTCGAGACCGGCCCGGACGAAGGCTTCGGTGAACGCCTCCTGGCCGTCGAAATCCCGGGCCGCAGGGGGCTGCCCCCCATAGGCCGCATGCGCCAGCTCATGCGCGAGCAGGCGGGTCATCTCCGCGACGAACGCGTCGCCGGCCGGGCGCGCGTCCGGCCGGCTGCGCAGCACGGTCGGGTCGAGCGAGACCAGGCGCAGCCTGTCGCTGTAGGACGTGCCGGAGATCTGCCGGTCGTGCCCCAGCACGGCGAGGTCCGGATGCGCGGCATTGACCAGCCGGACCTGATGCCGGTCGGCCAGCCGGATCAGCCGCATCAGCTCCGGCGACCGGGCGCACTGGTCGATCAGGTCGGCGACCGTCATCTCCGGCATGCGCAGCGACTGGGGGGCGATGCGTTCGAAGATGGCGGCGGCCGCCCCGCGGTTCCGCTCGATCTCGGCCGGGCTCAGCCTGGCCGCGCCACGTCCCGGGCGTGCCGGGCCATCGCCCATGCCCGTCGGGGCGGCGCGGTCGTCGCCGAGGCTCGGCGGCGCCGCGGCCCGGTCCATGTCCAACTCGGCCAGGGCCGCGGCACGGTCGGCGGACCGCCGGAAGGACAGCGGTGCGACGACTCCGTCGTCCCGGCCAGCCGGGTCGTCCTCCGGCTGATCCCGGCGGGAGTCGCGGCCGCGACGGTTGCCGTCGCGCTGCACCGGCTCGATCGCCTCCAGCGACCGGCCGTCCGCCGCCTCGGCCTCCCGCGCCAGCTTCGCCCGGATGCCGCGCTCGAGATCGTCCAGCATCTCGACGCCGAGACGGCCGTTGCCGGTGCGGGCGGGGGCGCGCGGGTCGGCGGGATCGACCAGGGCGACGCGGCCGTCGCGCATCACCACCAGGGCGAAGCGCTCGACCGGGATCGGCCGGCCGGTGGCGGGATCGACCGGCCGGCCGGCCAGCACCTCCCGGATCTGGCGGATCGAGGCCAGGCTGGCGGCGTTGAACACGGCGTCGTTCAGCATCACCTGCCGGCCGCCGGCCGGGGTGACCAGCTCCCGCAGGGCGACCGCGTTGCCGTCATAGATCACCGCGGGCCGCTCGAAGACGGAGAGGCGGTTGCCGGCCGGCAGCACCGGCAGGCCGGCGGCCCGGGCCGCCGCGGCGTCGGTCGCCCGCACCAGCCCGGCCGGGGCATCGGCGCCGTCGCGCGTGAATGCCACCACCTTGTCGTAGAGGGCGAAGGCGGTCAGCCGCGGGCCGGCATCGACCCGCCGCCCCAGATGCTCCCCGATCTCGATCTCGGCGCGGCTGCCGTCGGCCTCGACCAGGAAGGCCCGGCCGTCCGCGACCTGCATGGTCCGGCCCGGCGTGGGGGGCGCCGGCGGGGTCGGCGTGACCCGCCGCAGCTGCGGCTCCGTCGTCGTCCGCCCGGCCGGTCCGTGCACCACGTCGACCCCGGCCACCTCGGCCATCGTCCGGGCGAAGGCGGCAGCCTGCGGGCCGCGCTCCCGGACATCCAGCACGATATGGGTGTTCCGCCAGCTTTCCGGGCCGCGGTCGTGCCGGGTCACCAGCTCATGGGCGCTGACGGTCCGGCCTGTCGTCGTCACGGCGCGGGACTCGTCGAGCACCCGGGCGAGGCGGATCTCGATCGGGGTGCCGGTCCGGGGCGGCGCGGAGGCGACGTCGCGGCTCGCCGGGATCGCGCCGGCACCCGTCGCCGCACGGCTGCCCGCCGGCGCGTCGGAGGCGACCGGCCGGCCGGGAGAGACGGCCACCCGGGCCTCCGGCGCCTCCGCCCGGCCCGTCGTGCCGGGCCGGGTGCCGGCAGGCGCGGCCGGCGTTTCGGCATCGGCCAGAGGCTCACGCAGCGTCAGCGGCACCGACGGGTCGGTTGCCCGGGGCAGGCCCGGCGCCGTGCTCTGCCGGAGGGAGGGGGCGTCCGGCGTCTTCGGACGCATCGCGATGTTCATCGCCGTGCCGGGCAGCGCCCCCAGGCTCGCGGCGATGACCTCTCCCTGGTTCATGTGCCGGCCTTCGGTCCACAGGGCCGTCAGCTCGGCGCCGCCGAAATTGGCCGCGAGATCGTTGCCGAACTGGGCGGCCAGCCCCGGCGCCCACAGGCGCTGCGGCGTGGCGGCGGCGTTCGGGCCGGAACCGGGCGCGCCGGTCCTGGGGTTGCCCGTCGTCGTCCCGGCCGCGGTGTTGCCGGCCACGTCGTCGACCGCGCCCGCGGTGCCGGTCGTGGCGGTCGTGCCCGTTCCGGCCGCCGTGGTGGTGCCCGCGGCGGCGGTGCCGGTGGCGCCGGTGCCGGCATTGATGACATCGTCGGCCATCGTCGCGGCGGCCCCGACCCGGGTGGCGCCGGTGCCGGTCGTGGCGAGATCGTCGGTCGCGCCGGCCAGGTCGTCGACGCTGCCGGTAGCGGTGGCCGTACGGCCGCCGACGGCAGGAACGGCGTCGTCGGCGGCCGTGACAGCCCGGTGGATGGGGATGGCGCCGGCGGCGAATCCGGCGAAGAAGGATGTCCCGAGATTGATGCTCTCCCGGACCACCGCCTTCAGCATCTGGTCACCGCCCTCGCCGGTGAACAGCTTGTTGTCGAAGGCCAGCCGGATGGCATCGGAGGAGATCTGGCCGGTGCCGTTCACCACCTGCCCGCCCATCCCGCCTATCGCCGTGCCCAAGCCGCGCTGCATCAGGGTCGGCGCGTTGCCGCCGATCTTGAAGGTGAGGGCGGTGCTGATCCTCATGCCGGCGGTGGTGGCTCCGGCGGTGCTGATCGACGACACCGAATCGAGCAGGGTGTCCTTCAGCGCCGCCTTGCCGTGGTCCCAGGAGATGCCGGCGCCGTCGCCCTTGGCGCCGTCGAGCCCGACCGCATCCATCAGGACGCCAACCTGCGACGTGTGGCCGTCGGCATACATGTCGTTGCCCTGGACCACGTCGGCGACGTCGCCGACCGAATCGATCAGCTCATAGGTGCCGTAGGCCGCGGCGAAGCCGGCCGCGACATTGCCGCCGGTGGCTGCCGTGGCGATGATGCCGGCCGTGGTCGCCACCACCATCCGGCCGACCTCGTCGATGGTGTTCCAGGTCTCCTCGCTGTCCTGGAAGTCGTCGGCATGGCGCTTGAACTCGGATTCGAAGTCGCCCATCGCCGCCTTCATCTCGGCGGCATAGGCCTGCTGCGACATCGGGCTGGCCTCGTCCTTCCGGCGCAACCCGTTCAGGGCGTCGAGCCTGCCCTGGAGGAACCCCTCGAAGTCGTCGCCCGCCCCGCCGCCGGTGACCAAGTCCCAGCCCTTGTGCAGCAGGCTGTGGTCGCTGACGGTGCTCCTGACCTTGGCCAGCGTGCCCTCGATCTGGTCGATCGTCTGGCCCAGCTGCTCGTGGCGCATCTCGGTGTCGACATCGGTCAGCGCCTCGCGGCTCGCCTGCGCCAGCCGGTCGGTGCCGGCGGCCCAGCCGTTGACCAGCTGCAGCTTGGCCTGGTCCTCCGGCTTCAGGTTCAGCTTGCCGGACTCGTCGGTGTTGGCCTTGATCGTCCGGCGCAGCTCGTCCGCCAGCGCCGTGCGCACCGCGCTCCAGTTGGTGCGGCTCGCCTCCCTGTCCGGGTTCGGGGCCAGGTCGTACCGGACCGCCGTGGTGATCAGCGCCGTGGTCTCGGCGCGGATCGGCAGCGCGGCCAGCGCCGACGGCGTGGCGCGGGCCCGCTGCACCGCGCCGGCGAAATGGGCCTGGCGCGGGTTGGCATAGGGGCTGGTGACCGGCGCGGGACCGGTGTTGCGGTCGATGCGGGGCGGCATGGAGCGATGCTGTCCGCGAAAAGCGGTCGGAGCGGGGCGGAAGATGGCCTCTGGGCCGGCAGGCGCGATTGCCGCGACTCTCGTTCAGACGGCCATCCGGCGCTGAAGGCGAATGGCGCGCCGACGGGGGCACGCCCTCTTCACGGCGGGGACGATCCTCGGCCTGAAGGCCTCTCCGCTCAATCCTTGACGTCCTTGTTGATGTTGGGGATGTCGCCGCGACTGAACTTGAGCTCCTTCGCCACGGCCAGGATATCGGTGTCGATCTGGACGTCGATGCTCTGGTTGTTGCCGTTCTTCCAGTCGTGCTCGGCCAGAGCCCTGAGAGTCTTCAGCTGCTCGCCGCCGTTGTCCCCGGCGACCTTCTTGACATAGGCGCGGATGATCTGCTGCCGGTTGGCGGCGTTGTCCTTGCCGTAATCCAGTTTCAGCAGGGCCTCGGTCACATCCTTCGGCTTCTCGGCGCCGTTGATGTAGTCGCTGATCCACTTGTTGCGCGTCGCCTGATCCGGCGCCTTGTCCAGGAGGCTGGATCCGAAGGCCTGCGGCGACGAGGTGTCGGGCTTGGGCTGCGCCGCCGGCGGCTCCGTGTTCGGTGTCCTCTGCGGCTCGGGCACGGCCGACTTCGCGACATAGACGAAATCGGCGTCGACATCGCCTTCGTCGAACTTCTGGATCAGGTTCGGGTTGGCCGCGTATTGCTGGTTGACGTCGACGATATTGGTCTGGATCTGCCGGTCGTTGAGACCCAGCTGATAGCCGGTTCGGTATTGCGAATCGCCGGCGACGTCCGGCACCGCCACCTCGTACTGGCTCAAGGTCTTGGACGCCCGCTTCTGGAGCTCGTCCTGTGACAGCTTGGTGGGGTCTTCGTTCGGGTTCTGGACGCTGGCCAGGCTGATCATCCACGCCTGGGTCTGCTCGGTGGTCGCTTCCCGGGCCTTGCCGCCCTTCTCCCGGCTGGTCAGGACGATCTTCCCGTTGTTGTCGATGCTCAGGGTGCTGACCATAGGCGCTATCCTCGTGTCGATATCGGCTGTGGTGGGACGTTCCTGCTGGGGACGGTCTCGTCCTTCGTCGCGGCGGACAGCGGCGGCGAACAGTGGCCGCGGACATCGCCCGGTGCGCGACGACGCCAGTGGCACTCTGCCGGCCTTGCGAATGGATTCCTCTCCCCCCAACCCTCTGCACGAACCCCGAAGAACGGCAATTGTTCCGCAACGTTTATGTCACCCGACCGCAACCGGATTGAAACTTTTGTCCTGCACTGCGACCGGCCGCTTCTCGATCGTCGCCGGAAGACCGATGGGGTCTCGGCCCGTGACTTGGCGCCTCCAGCTCCAGAGGGAGCTTCGACAGACCCGGTCGGGACGAGTGCCTCGACCATCGAGCCGCGGCGTCTTGCCGGACAAATATCGTGAATTGCGGCTGTGCCGCAGGCCTGCGACCGAACACTTGCCGGCCCATGGTCCGACGTCACGGCGGCCCTTATCCGTGCGACCGGCTATTGCAATCGATCTTGAGGCAAAAGCTAAACATCGCCTCAAAGTCACTTTATTGCGCGCGATTACATAATACTATATCTTGGCTGCTTGATTCTCTTCGCCACCAGCGGCGGTAGGAGATCGAATGGAGGGAACCTCTATGCTCAAGCGAGTCCTTGCGGAGGTTGTGGGGACGTTCTGGCTCGTCCTCGGCGGCTGCGGCACGGCCGTCCTGGCGGGTCAATACGTCGGATTTCAAGGTGTCGCCCTGGCCTTCGGGCTGACGGTCGTGACCGGGGCCTATGCCCTCGGCCGCGTCTCCGGCGGCCATTTCAACCCGGCGGTCACCGTCGGGCTGTTCGCCGCCGGCCGGACCCCGGCCGGGGACGTGGTGCCCTACATCATCGCCCAGGTCGTCGGCGCCATCATCGCCGCGGCCGTCCTCTACGCCGTCGCCAGCGGCGCCCCCGGCTTCGAACTGGCCAAGGGCTTCGCCTCGAACGGCTATGCCGAGCACTCGCCCGGCGGCTACGGCCTGACCGCAGCGGCGATCAGCGAGGTGGTGCTGACGGCGGTGTTCCTGGTGGTGATCGTCGGCGTGACCGGCAGCAGTGCCACGGCGCCCTTCGCGCCGCTGGCGATCGGCCTGGCGCTGACCCTGATCCACCTGATCTCGATCCCGGTCACCAACACCTCGGTCAACCCGGCGCGCAGCCTGGGCCCGGCCCTGTTCGTCGGCGACTGGGCGCTGGGGCAGCTCTGGCTGTTCATCGTGGCGCCGCTGGTCGGCGGCGTCATCGGCGGCCTGATCGGGCGTTTCGTGACCGAGCCGGAAGCGTCGATCGGCGCGGCCGCGACCCCTCCGGGAGCTCCGGCGGAATGAGCTGAGGCCGGACTGACGTCCCGGGTTCCGCCGGGGCGTCAGTCCAGCGCCTTCTCCATGAACAGGCTCAGCGGGTCGGGCCCGTAGCCGCCGAACGGGCCGCGATCCCGGTATCCGAAGCGGCGGTACAGCCCGATCGCCTCCGGCTGGTGGATCCCGGTCTCCAGCTGGATCAGGCGGACGCCGAGGGCGCGGGCCTCGTCCTCGATCCGGGCCAGCAGGTCGCGGCCGACCTTGAGCCCCCTTGTCGCCGGATCGACGAACATCCGCTTCAGCTCGGCCCGGCCGCCGGTGCCGACCGTCAGCGCGCCGCAGCCGACCACCCGGCCTTCGCGCCGGGCCACGAAGAAGCGCACCTCCGGCTGCTCCAAAGATTCGATGTCCAGCATGTGGTTGCTCTCGGCCGGATACAGGCTCGCCATCAGGGCGTCCGACTGGCGGATCAGGTCGAGCACCGCGTCCTGGCGCGGCGGCTCCGGGGCGATGAGGGTGGCGGTCACGATGCGGAACCTCGGTGGTTTCGATCCGACTATAGCCGGCCGCGGCGGCGCGCGAAGGGCTTTCCTCTTGCCTGGCCGCGGGTGGCTATGTTCTTGTCTTGTTCATGGCCGACTCCACCCCGCTCACCATCCGCAATGCCGACGCCCGGCGCCTGTTCCTCGACCTGCACGCCCTGTCGGACCCGCCGCTCGGCCGGCTGACGGCGGATGGGTGCCAGGCGGTGGTGGACCGCATCGGTTTCGTCCAGGTCGACAGCATCAACACGGTCGAACGGGCGCATCACATGATCCTGTTCGCCCGCCGCCACGGCTATGCCCAGACCCAGCTGCCGCGGCTGGTGGAGAAGACCCGCGGCCTGTTCGAGGGCTGGACCCACGACGCCTCGCTGATCCCGACCCGCTTCTTCCCCTACTGGTCGCGGCGCTTCGCCGATGTGCAGGCGCGCGCCGCCACCAGCCGCTGGTGGACCGAGGCCGGGCCGGATTTCCCGAAGGTGCTGGAGCAGGTGCGCGAGCGGGTGGCGGCGGAAGGGCCGCTCCTGACCCGCAGCTTCGAGGAGGAGCGGCAGCGCCCCTCCGGCGGCTGGTGGGACTGGACGCCGTCGAAGATGGCGCTGGAATTCCTGTGGCGCACCGGCGTGCTGGCGGTGGCGCGGCGCGAGGGCTTCCAGAAGGTCTACGACCTGACCGAGCGGGTGATCCCGGAACCGCATCGCGGCCCGGCGCCCGACCCGGAGGCGGTGGTCGACTGGGCCTGCCGCTCGGCGCTGGAGCGGCTGGGCGCCGCCCGGCCCGGCGAGATCGCCGGCTTCTGGGACCTGATCACCATCCGCGAGGCGGAGCAGTGGTGCGACCGGCTGACCCGCCGCGGCGATCTGCACGTGGTCCATGTCCAGGGCGCGGACGGCAAGACCACCGCCGCCTTCGCCTTCGCCGACATCGAGGACCGGCTGGCCGCGGCCGCGCCGGCGCCGGATGTGCTGCGGGTGCTGTCGCCCTTCGACCCGGTGATCCGCAACCGGCAGCGGCTGGAGCGGCTGTTCGGCTTCGACTACCGCTTCGAGGCCTTCGTGCCCGAGGCGAAGCGCCGCTGGGGCTATTACGTCTTCCCGATCCTGGAGGGCGACCGCCTGGTCGGCCGGATCGACATGCGGGCCCGGCGCGACAGCGGCGACCTCGCCGTCGCCGGCCTGTGGTGGGAGCCGAAGGTGCGGTCCAGCAAGGCGCGGCTGCGCCGGCTGGAGAATCAGCTCGACCGCATCCGCCGCTTCGCCGGGGTCGAGCGCGTGGTCTGGCCGGACGCCAAATCGTCGCTGTCACCCGGGAGTCATCAAATGGTCGCAAAGCTCGGGGCATAAGGGCGCCGCGCGGGGCCGGGTTTGCGATGCCGGCCCGGCTGCCCATATGAGGGCCGCGGGGGGCGTACCCGCCGGACCGATCGTTGCGAAGTAGGAGAAGGACTGGGTATGGCGGGGGATCTGATCGTCGCCCATGCGCGGATCGTGACCGCGGAGGCCGTGCTGACCGGCAGCCTCGCCGTCGCCGGCGGGCGGATCACCGATCTCGACCGGGACGCGGTCAGCCCGCCCGGCGCGGTCGATTTCGAGGGCGACTACCTGCTGCCCGGCCTGGTCGAGCTGCACACCGACCATCTCGAGCGGCACTACACGCCGCGGCCCGGCGTGCGCTGGCCGGCGGTGACCGCGGTGATGGCGCATGACGCCCAGGTCGCCGCGGCCGGCATCACCACGGTGTTCGACGCGCTGGCCCTGGTCGGCGGCCGCAACGGCGAGGACCGGATGGAGACGCTGCGGCCGATGGTCGACGGCATCCGTCAGGCCCAGGCCGGCGGCATGCTGCGGGCCGAGCATTTCCTGCATCTGCGCTGCGAGGTCACCGAGGCGCATGTGCTCGAACTGTTCGAGCCGTTCCGCGATGACCCGCTGGTGCAGTTCATGTCGGTGATGGACCACGCCCCCGGCCACCGCCAGTTCTCCGACCTCGCCAAGTACCGCGAGATCTACAAGGGCATGCTGGGCCTGACCGACGAGCAGATCGACGCCCAGACGGCGGAGCGGATCGCCGCCTCGCGCACCCACGGCGTGACCAATCGCGACGCCCTGGCCGCGATCGGCCGCGGCCGCGGCCTGCCGATCGCCAGCCATGACGACGAGACCGTCGCCCATGTCGAGGAGGCGGCGGCGCTGGGCATGGTGGTGTCGGAGTTCCCGACCACCCTGACCGCCGCCCGCGCCGCGCGCCAGCATGGGCTGCAGATCCTGATGGGCGCGCCGAACTTGGTCCGCGGCGGATCCCATTCCGGCAATGTCTCGGCCGGCGAGCTGGCGCGCGAGGGGCTGGTCGATATCCTGTCCTCGGACTACGTCCCGGTCAGCCTGCTGCACGGCGCCTTCACCCTGGCCGAGGGCGGCATCGGCCTGCCGCAGGCGCTGGCGACGGTGACGGTCAACCCCGCCCGCGCCGCCGGCCTCGAGGACCGCGGCCGGATCGAGCCCGGGTTGCGCGCCGACCTGCTGCGGGTCCGGCTGGTCGACGGTGTGCCGGTGATCCGCGCCGTCTGGCGCGAGGGCGAAAGGGTCGCATGACCCCGGAATAACAGGCTAGGGCGAAGGATCGAGTTATAAGGGCTGAGTCGCCTGTTCGCGTTCCGGAGGCCAGCATGCGTCCGTTCCCGGTTCTCATGGCTCTGTGGCTCGCCCTCGGGTCGGCTGCCGCGGCGCAGACGGCCGACCCGGCCGCGCCCAAACCGGCCTCTCCCGATCCGGCCTCATCCGACCCGGTGGCGCGCGGCGCCTATGTCTTCGCCGCCGGCGGCTGCGCCGCCTGCCACACCGCGGCCGGTGACGCCGCCAAGCCGCTGGCCGGCGGCCGGGCCCTGAAGACCGCCTTCGGCACCTTCTACACGCCGAACATCACCCCGGACCCCGAGACCGGCATCGGCAGATGGAGCGAGGAGGATTTCCGCCGGGCCCTGCGCGAAGGCGTGTCGCCGTCGGGCGAGGATTTCTATCCGGCTTTCCCCTACACCGCCTATACCGGCATCACCGACCGCGACCTCTCCGACCTCTGGGCCTATCTGCGCAGCGTCCCGCCGGTGCCGCAGGCGAACAAGCCGCACGAGCTGGGCTGGCCCTATTCCTGGCGGTCGCTGCTGCCGGGCTGGCGCCTGCTGAACTTCACCGAGGGGCCGTTCCTGGTCCCGGCCGGCCAGTCCGCCGACTGGTATCGCGGCGCCTATCTCGTCCGCGTGCTCGGCCATTGCGGCGAATGCCACACGCCGCGCGACATGCTGGGCGGGCTGAACTGGTACAGCCCCTTCGCCGGCACCCCCAAGGCGCCGGAAGGGCAGGGCAAGATCCCGAACATCACCCCGGACCCGGAGCACGGGATCGGGGAGTGGAGCGACAAGGACATCAGCTATTACCTGGAGGCCGGCATGACGCCCGACGGCGACTTCGCCGGCGGCGCCATGAGCGAGGTGATCCGGGACAACACCAGCAAGCTCGTTCCGGCCGACCGCGAGGCGATCGCCACCTATCTCAAGAGCCTCAAGCCGCTGTCCGGCCGGTAACGGCCGGACGGGGCCATGGCTCCGGGCCGCGGAATCCCCTATAGTGCCGCGACATTCGTAATTTTAGGAACATTTGCATTGTATTGACCGGCGCCTGCCCATTTCGATCCGCCGGCGCCTTCCGCTTTCAACCGCGACATGCCGCCCGGGCAGCGAGCACGGCCGAGGCCGTTCCGCTGTGCGCACGGCGCGCCGCCCTGCATTGATCGGAGACCCATCTCGTGACCAGCTACACCGGCACCGTCGATCCCGACTATATCTACGGCCTGACCGATTCCGTGGTGGTGCCGCCCGGCGCCAACGGCGTGCAGCTCGACCTGTCGGGCGACGACACGCTGAGCGGAATGGGCGGCGACGACTTCGTCCTGGCCGGCGCCGGCAACGATGTGGTCGACGGCGGCGACGGCGCCGATCAGCTCGACGGCGGCACCGGGGACGACCTGCTGCGCGGCGGCCTTGGGCCCGATACGCTGACCGGCGGCGACGGCGTCGACACGGCCGACTACAGCACCAGCGCCAAGCCGGTGATCGTGGATCTCTATCTGGGCATCGGCAGCGGCGGGGATGCCGAGGGCGATACCCTGGCGGGGATCGAGAACGTCACCGGCAGCGCCGGCGACGACACCATCGACGGCGGCACGGACGACAACGCCCTGTCCGGGATGGCCGGGGACGACCTGCTGGTCGGGTATGAGGGCGCCGACACGCTGGTCGGCGGCGACGGCAACGACATGCTCGCCGGCGACGCGGAGCCGGGCGGCGGCAGCTGCGGCTGCGGCGACGGGCCCGACCTGCTGCAGGGTGGCGCCGGCGACGACACGCTCTATGGCGGCGGCGACGCCGACCGGATCGAGGGTGGCGACGGCAACGACCTGATCGGCATCATGGATGGGGCGGAGGTCGTCGCCGGCGAGGTCATCGACGGCGGCGACGGCTACGACGTCATCGCCTTCACCCCGCTGCCCGGGGCGGACACGCTGCTGGTGCTGCAGGGCGATTCGCTGCGCGGCATCGAGGAGATCGACCTCGGTTTCCCGGGCGGGCCGGTCGGCCTGCCGGCGCATCTGCTGCTGGTCGGCGTGCTGTCCGACCTGCTGATCGTCGGCAGCGACGACCGCAACGTGGTCACTGCCGGCGACGCCAACGACACGGTCCGCGGCCTGGGCGGCGCCGATGTCCTGCTCGGCGGCCTCGGCAACGACAGGCTCGAAGGCGGCACCGGGGCGGACCGGCTCGACGGCGGCGCCGGGGACGACGTGCTGCTCGGCGGCGCCGGGGCCGACTCCCTGGCCGGCGGGGGCGGCATCGACACCGTCCTCTACCAGGGCTCGGCCGCGGCGGTGGCGATCGACCTGCTCGCCCGCACCGCCTCCGGCGGCGATGCCCAGGGCGATGTGCTGACCGCGATCGAGAACGTCTACGGCACCAGCCTCGGCGACTCGCTGGGCGGGGATGACGGCCGCAACGTCTTCGGCGGCCGGGTCGGCGACGACATCCTGGCCGGGCGGGGCGGCGACGATTCCCTCTCGGGCGAAGGCGGCAACGACAGCCTCGACGGCGGCGACGGCGCCGACCGGCTGGTGGGCGGCGACGGCATCGACACCATCCATGGCGGTACCGGCAATGATTCGGTCGATGCCGGCACCGGCAACGATCAGGTCTTCGGCGAGGCCGGCAACGACTCCATCATCGGCGGGGCGGGCGACGATCAGCTCGACGGCGGCGACGGCAACGACACGCTCGAAGGTGGGACCGGGGCCGACACGCTGACCGGCGGGGCCGGTGTCGACACGGCGAGCTATGCCAGCTCGGCCGCGGGGGTGACCGTGGTGATCGGCGGTGCCTCCAGCGGCGGCGATGCGGCGGGCGACACGTTCAGCAGCATCGAGCAGGTGATCGGCTCGGGCTTCGTCGACACGCTGACCGGCGATGCCGGCGCCAACACCCTGTGGGGCATGGCCGGCGACGACGTGCTCGCGGGCGGCGGCGGAGCCGACGTGCTGAGGGGCGGCGCCGGCAACGACCGCTTCGTCTATGCCGCCGTCACCGACAGCACCGTCGCCGCCGCCGGCAAGGATGCGATCCTCGACTTCACCGCCGGCGACAGGATCGACCTGTCGGCGATCGACGCCGACGGCAACGCAGCCAACGGCGACACCGCCTTCACCTTCGGCACCGGCGCCGTCTTCACCGGCATCGGGCAGATCCGGGTGCTGGCCTTCGCCGACAACCGCTACGGCGTCTATCTCGAGACCACCGGCAACAGGGTGGAGGACGCGATCATCACCGTCACTTCCGACCACGCCCTGACCGCGGCCGACTTCGTGCTGTAGACCATCAGAACGGTGCAGGCCTGCCTCGTCTTCGTCTAGAGTGGGCTGCCGCCGGCAAGGCGGCGGCAGCCCCTCGGGGCGAAGAAACAGGGACGGCAATGGTGACCGAGCTGGAGACGAGCGAGGCGGCGCCGGAGGCGACGCTCGCAAATTGGCGCCAAGCGCCGTACAGCCGCTGGGGCTTCCGCAATGTCCGCCGGCTGGTGCCGGTGGCCGAGATCCCGCGCGGCGAATTCGCCGCCTGCCTGAAGCCCGGGCCGGCGCTGGACCTCGACCGCATCGCGGTGCCGGGGCAGGACGGGTCGGTGGCCAGGCTGATGGCCGAGAGCGACACCGACGGCATCCTGGTGCTGCATCGCGGTGCGACGGTGGCCGAGCACTACGCCCACGGGCTGGGGCCGAAGACGCAGCACATCGTCTTCTCGATCAGCAAGTCGATCACCGGCCTGATCGCCGGCATCCTGGTCGGCCGCGGCCAGCTCGACCCCGGCGCGCCGGTGACGGCCTATGTGCCGGAGGCGGCGGGTTCGGCCTATGACGGCGCCACGGTGCGCCATGTGCTCGACATGACGGTCGGCATCCGCTTCGTCGAGGACTATGTCGACCCGGCCGGCGACGTCGCCCGCTACCGCGTCGCCATGGGCTGGAACCCGCCCGGCGAGGTGGCGCGGGACAACGACCTGCACGGCTTCATCGCCCGCCTGCCGGCCGATGGCAGCCGGCATGGCGAGACCTTCCACTACGTCTCGCCCAACTCCGACATGCTGGGCTGGATCTGCGAACGCGCCTCCGGCATGCGCTTCGGCGCGCTGATGACCGAGCTGCTGTGGCGGCCGATGTGGACGGAGGCGGATGCCTATATCACGCTCGACCGGCTGGGCGCGCCGCGCACCGCCGGCGGCATCTGCATGACCCTGCGCGACCTGGCCCGGATCGGCGAGCTTGTGCGGCGGGACGGCCGGGCCGGCGGCATTCAGGTGGTGCCGCAGGCCTGGGTCGACGACATCCTCGACAACGGCGACGCCCGGGCCTGGGCGCGGGGCGACCTGGCGCCGCAGGGGCGCTACCGCAGCCAGTGGTACGTGCCGGGGCCGGGGCGCGACGTGGTCTGCGGCATCGGCATCCACGGCCAGTGGATCTATGTCGACCGCGCAGCGGAGCTGGTCATCGCCAAGATGTCGTCGCAGCCCATGGCGGTCGACGACGCGCTCGACCACCGCCTGCTGGCCGGCTTCCGCGCCATCGCGCAGGCGGTCATGTAGGTCGGGTTCGCGGACGCGAACCCGACGCTAGGCCGCGATTCGTCAGCTCTTCTTCACCCGATAGGTCTCGTGGCAGGCGCCGCAGGACTGGCCGACCGCGGGGAAGGCGGCCTTCACCTTGGCGGCATTGCCTTCCTGGGCGGCGGCGTCCAGCGCCGCGATGGCGTCGTGGTTGGCCTTCACCTTGGCCTGGAAATCGGCCCAGTTCGCCCAGACCTCCGGCTTGGCCGCGCTCTTGCCGACGCCGACCGCGGTGCCTTCCGGGAACAGGGCCAGCAGGTTGGCGCTCACCCCCGCCATCTTGGCGGTCGCCGCCTTGACGTCGTCGATCGTGCCCTGGTTGTCGCGCACGAAGCCGGTCAGGGTCTTGACGCTGGCGCCGTAGGTCTTCATCGCATCCTCGCGCTGGGTCACCACCTCCTCGGGCGTGGCCGCCCAGGCGATGGCGGCGCCGCAGCTGACGATGGCGGCGGTGATGACGGCGAACTTCAACGAACGCATGGTGCCTCCCCCTCGGGTGGGTGCCGGTCCGGCGATGATGGGCGCGAGTATGCTGGAGGAATTGTTGCGATCTCCAGCCCGTTCGGGCTCCGGCCCCTGGTTCGCTGCGACGTGTCGCAGGGTTACGCCTGAAATCGGTGCGCGCGTGGTTGACAGGATGCGGGTCCGCCACTATGGTCCGCGCCTCTAATTCCGGCCCGCGAGCCCGTGCTCCCGGCGGCGCCGGCGCTGCCGCATGGGATATGGATCATGAAAGTCGCGAACTCGCTCAAGACCCTGAAGACCCGCCACCGCGCTTGCCGCGTCGTCCGTCGCAAGGGCCGTGTCTACGTCATCAACAAGGAGAACCCGCGCTTCAAGGCGCGCCAGGGCTGATCTCAGCCGCTCCTTGAGTCGGTCGAAGGCCGCGTCCCCGGACGCGGCCTTTGCATTTCCGGCGATGGCTTCTATCGTCCGCGGCGGAGGTCCCGCCGATGAAGATGCCAGCCCCCGATGCCGCCGTCCTGGCGCGACGCGAGGAGATCGCCACGGCGCTGCGCGCCATCGTGCCGGGGGAGGGCGTGATCACGGCCGAGAGCGAGCGCCGCGCCTATGAATCGGACGGGCTGACCGCCTATCGCACCCTGCCGATGATCGTGGTGCTGCCCTCGACCACCGCCCAGGTCTCGGCGGTGCTGCGCAAATGCCAGGAGCTGGGGGTGAAGGTGGTGCCGCGCGGGTCCGGCACCTCGCTGTCCGGCGGCGCCCTGCCGCTCGAGGACGGCGTGCTGCTCGGCCTCGGCAAGTTCAACAAGGTGCTGGAGATCGACTTCGACAACCGCTGCGCCCGGGTGCAGCCGGGGGTCACCAATCTCGGCATCACCAACGCCGTCGCCCATGCCGGCTTCTATTACGCGCCCGACCCGTCCAGCCAGATCGCCTGCTCGATCGGCGGCAATGTCGCCGAGAATTCCGGCGGCGTGCACTGCCTGAAATACGGGCTGACCACCAACAACGTGCTGGGGCTGGAGGTGGTGCTGATCGACGGCACCGTGCTGCGCCTCGGCGGCAAGCATCTCGATTCGCCGGGCTACGACCTGCTCGGCGTGCTCACCGGCTCGGAAGGGCTGCTGGCCGTGGTCACCGAGGTCACGGTGCGGCTGCTGCGCCGCCCGGCGACCCAGCGCGCCGTGCTGATGGGCTTCCCGTCGTCGGAGGCCGGCGGCGACTGCGTCGCGCGCATCATCGGCGCCGGCATCATCCCGGGCGGGCTGGAGATGATGGACAAGCCCGCCATCCATGCGGCCGAGGCCTTCGTCAAGGCCGGCTATCCGCTGGATGTCGAGGCGCTGCTGATCTGCGAGCTGGACGGGCCGGAGGCCGAGGTCGACCACCTGATCGGGCGGGTCGAATCGATCGGCCGCGACTGCGGCGCCACGATCTGCGTCGTCAGCCGCAACGAGGAGGAGCGGCTGCGCTTCTGGGCCGGGCGCAAGGCCGCCTTCCCGGCGGTCGGCCGGATCAGCCCCGACTATTACTGCATGGACGGCACCATCCCGCGGAAGCGCCTGCCCGAGGTGCTGGCCCGGATGCAGGAGATGTCGCGCCGCCACGGGCTGCGCGTCGCCAATGTCTTCCATGCCGGCGACGGCAACCTGCACCCGCTGATCCTGTACGACGCCAATGTGCCGGGCGAGCTGGAGAAGGCCGAGGAGTTCGGGTCGGACATCCTGAAGCTGTGCGTCGAGGTCGGCGGGGTGCTGACCGGTGAGCACGGCGTCGGGGTCGAGAAGCGCGACCTGATGGAGGTGCAGTTCGGGCCGGAGGACCTGGCGCAGCAGCAGCGGCTGAAATGCGCCTTCGACCCGGACGGGCTCTTGAACCCCGGCAAGGTGTTCCCGACGCTGCACCGCTGCGCCGAGTTGGGGCGTGTCCATATCCACCGCGGCGAGACCCGCTTCCCCGATCTGCCGCGCTTTTGATGACGCTCGACGCTACGGTTTACGCAGAGAATCAGCTTGCTCGGTCGGCGAACAACCGCTCGTAGATGCGATCCAGATGGGCATCCTTGATCGTCTTGCGTATGAGCGTCGCATCAGTGGCCGATGGTAGGGACATCTTGCCCTTTGGTGGTTTCGTAAAGAAATCGGGTCGTTTCATCGCCAGCTGTAGCAGGCGCCGAGTCGGGGCGGATGGTCGAATCTGACCAGCCTCGTACTTTTCGAACGATTTGTCTCCGGTTCCAAACACTTGGCCGGCTTCCCGCTGGCTCAGGCCGCAGCGGATGCGGATGGCGCGAATCAACAGGGGCGGGAAGGACTCGCCTTTGACGATCGCCTCTGCCGTACGCCGTGCCATCTCCGCGACTTCATTGTCCTCATCGACCAGTTGCCCTTCCACATCGGAAGGGTCGTCCAAATTGCACCACCAGCCCGGCTGGAGGTACTCGAAGACCCGTCCTTCGACCGAAAAGGACACCAGCTTCTCTCCCCGCCGCATCGGCCTGCCGCTTTCGGCACTCTCGATTGTCTCGGGGTAGTCTCTTGGCCTTCTCACCATGCTCATGCTTCCTTGAAACTGATCAAGAGATAGGCGCCCATGGAGTCCGTGGTGAATTTCACATAGAGCGATGTGCCGGTTGTTGTGGGCCGATAGACATCTTGCCAGATCTTGTGATTCGCAAGGGACGTCATGGATTTGTCGAAGTCTGCTGGGATCAATGCCTGAATGACGGCGACGACCTGGGCATCAGCCATTTTCAGGGCATCGGCCCCTTGCTTGGACACTACGGTTCTGTTCATGGTTGATGGATTCGCGAATGCCGCCTTGATCGCCGCCAACCGATAGTGCGGAACGCGCTTCTCTATACCCCCATAATGGGGGTATATGCATGTTAAGTCAAGCCGATGGCGCGCGAGCGAGGTGCGACCGATGACCGAGACGCTGAAGCCCGAGACCGACGACCAGGTGCTCGAGATCGTCCGCTGGGGGCTGGCCGGCGAGGTGCCTCTGGAGCTGCTCGGCCGCGGCAGCAAGCGCGGCTTCGGCCGGCCGGTGCAGGCGGCGCATGCGCTCGACCTGTCCGGCCTGGCCGGGATCGAGGTCTACGAGCCGGAGGAGCTGGTGCTGACCGCCCGCCCGGGCACGCCGATGGCGGAGATCGAGGCCGCGCTGGCCGCCCGCGGCCAGGCCCTGGCCTTCGAGCCGCCGGATCTCGGCCCGCTCTACGGCGGCCCGGCCGGTGCCGGCACGCTGGGCGGCACGGTCGGCTGCAACCTGTCGGGGCCGCGGCGGCTGAAGGCCGGGGCCGCGCGGGACCATGTGCTGGGCATCGAGGCCGTCTCCGGCCGCGGCCAGGCCTTCAAATCCGGCGGGCGGGTGGTCAAGAACGTCACCGGCTACGACCTGCCGAAGCTGCTGACCGGCGCCTTCGGCACGCTGGCCGCCATGACCCGGATCACGGTCAAGGTGCTGCCGGCGCCGGAGACGGTGCGCACCCTGGCCGTCGCCGGGCTGGACGACGCCGCCGGCGTCGCCGTGCTGACCCGGGCCCTGACCAGCCCCTACGAGGTCTCGGGCGCCGCCCATCTGCCGGCCGGCATCCTCGGCGGCGCCGCGCGCAGCCTGGTCCGGATCGAGGGCTTCGGCCCCTCGGTCGACAGCCGGGTGGCGGCGCTGTCGCAGCTGCTGGGGGATGCCGGGCCGATCTCTGTGCTCGATCCCGGCGAATCGGTCGATCTCTGGCGCCGGATCCGCGACGTCGCGGCCTTTGCCGACGATGACCGGGCCGTGTGGCGGGTCTCGGTGGCGCCGACCGCCGGGCCGCGGGTCGCGGCCGCCGCCGGCGGTGCGCATTACTTCGACTGGGGCGGCGGGCTGATCTGGATCGCGGTCACCGCCGAGGGCGATGCCGGGGCCGCTGCGATCCGCGCCGCGGTCGCGGCCGCGGGCGGCGGGCATGCCACCCTGGTCCGGGCGCCCGCCGGGCTGCGCGCCGCGCTGCCGGTGTTCGAGCCGCAGCCGCCGGCGCTGGAGGCGCTGGACCGCCGGGTGCGCGAAGCCTTCGACCCGAAGGGAATCCTGTCGCCGGGACGCATGACGGCCTGACGGCTTCGGGGGCGTGTGAAAGCACCGGAAACCTCGCCCTCGCTCATGGGTTATGATCGGACGGTCGACTCGACTCGGAGGGAGAGCCCATGGGCATCATCGGCACCATCATCATCGGCTTCGTCATCGGTCTGGTCGCCAAGTTCCTGATGCCTGGGCGCGACCCGGGCGGCTTCATCATCACCATCCTGCTCGGCATCGCCGGGTCGGTGGTCGGCGGCTGGCTCGGCCTGCAGCTCGGCATCGTGCCGGAGAGCGGCTTCGGCCGCTTCCTGCTGGGCGTGGTCGGCGCCATCGTGCTGCTGATCATCTACCGGTTCATCGCCGGCCGCAGCAGCAGCGCCAGCTGAGAGTGCGGGCGGCCCTCGGGCCGCCCTTCCTACCGCACCGGTTTCGCCAGATGCGCGTAGGGCTCGCCGCGGCGCGGCTGCAGCGCCTGCGCCGCATCGGTGTCGGCATGGGTGACCCGCAGCAGCGTCGGGATGCCGTCCGCCGCCAGCTCCACCGTCGCGAACACCAGCTCGCCGCAAGGTGCCGGCCAGCCGATCGGCCGCAGCCCCGACACCGCGGCCGCCGCGTAGGGCGAGCAGTCCGAGGCGACGTCGACGCTGGCGGCCGCCGGCTTGCCGCCGACAAAGCGCCAGACGGCCACCTGCTTGCCCGGCTGGTCGAACACCGCCGCCGGCTCGCCGAAGCGGGCCTTCAGCGGGGCCAGCGCGTCCGCGGCGCTGCGCGGCCCGCCTGAGTCGAAGCGCAGGGTCTCGGCCACCGAATACAGCCGGTTGCCCTGGGCCGGCGGGGTGAATTGCAGCAGCAGCGTGCCGTCGCCCGGCCGCTCCGCGGCGACCAGGCCGGTCCAGGGCGCCTCGCCCGGCGCGGCGAAGGTCACAGTCTGCCCGGTGAAGGCGGCGGCCTCGCGCGGTGTCTGCCCCAGCGCGATGTCCTGGACCACCGGCCCTCCCGCCCATGCCGTGCCGCACAGGCCGCCAAGCAGCAGGGCCCCGGGCAGGGCGCGGCGCATCCGGACCATGGTCATCTCGGCCTCCCCGTCTGTAGGGCCAGCGTACTAACCCCTATGCCGGTTGACAACGCTGCCGGCCGCATCGGCCGGGTTCCCTTTCTTCGGGCTTGCGGTCTAGTGTCGGGCGCAACGACGGGAGGGTGCGGGTGCAGACTCATTTCTCGCTGGCGCAGCTGGCCGATCCGGACAATGCGGTGTCGGAGCAGATCCTGCGCAGCTGCGTGCATTGCGGCTTCTGCCTCGCCACCTGCCCGACCTACACGGTCCTGGGCGACGAGCTCGACAGCCCGCGCGGCCGCATCTACCAGATCAAGTCGATGTTGGAGGGCGGCGGCCCGGCGCCGGCCAGCGTCGCCAGGCATCTCGACCGCTGCCTGTCCTGCCTGTCCTGCATGACCACCTGCCCCTCCGGCGTGCACTACATGCATCTGGTCGATCACGGCCGCGCGGTGGTGGAGAAGACCTATCGCCGGCCGCTGCAGGACCGGGCGATCCGGGCGCTGCTGGCGGCGGTGCTGCCGCGGCCGCGGCTGTTCCGCCTGGCGCTGATCGGGGCGATCGCGGCCCGGCCGGCGGCGCGGCTGCTGCCCAGGCGGCTGCGCGCCATGCTGGCCCTGGCGCCGCGCCGGCTGCCGCCGCCCAGCCCGGTCGACCGGCCGCAGGTCTTCGCCGCCGAAGGGCCGCGCAAGCGGCGGGTGGCGCTGCTGTCCGGCTGCGCCCAGACGGTGCTGGACCCGGCGATCAACGAATCCACGGTCCGCCTGCTGACCCGCCACGGGGTCGAGGTGGTGGTGGCGCCGGGCGCCGGCTGCTGCGGGTCGCTGACCCACCATATGGGGCGGGAGGAGGCGGCGCTGGCCTCGGCCCGGGCGAATATCGAGGCGTGGGGCCGCGTGGTGGAGGAGGCCGGCCTCGACGCCATCGTCATCAACACCTCCGGCTGCGGCACCACGGTCAAGGATTATGGCCACATGTTCCGCGCCGACCCGGCCTGGGCTGGGCGTGCCGCGACGATCTCGGCCCTGGCCAGGGATGTCACCGAGCTGATGGACGAGGTCGGGCTGAACCCGCCGGCACGGCCGAGCGGCCAGGCCGTGGCCTACCATTCCGCCTGCTCGATGCAGCACGGCCAGCGCATCGCGGCGCCGCCGCGCCGGCTGCTGGCGGCCGCGGGGTTCGAGCTGCGCGAGGTGCCGGACGGGCATCTCTGCTGCGGCTCCGCCGGCACCTACAACCTGCTGCAGCCGGAGATCGCGGACGAGCTGCGGGCGCGCAAGGTGCGGGCGGTGGAGAGCACCGGGGCGGCGATCGTCGCCGCCGGCAATATCGGCTGCATCACCCAGATCGGCCTCGGCACCGCCCTGCCGGTGGTGCACACGGTCGAGCTCTTGGACTGGGCCACCGGCGGCCCGAAGCCGGCCGCTCTGAAGCTCGCCCTGGCGGCCGTCTGACGCGGTTTTCTGCGCTTCCGGTGCTCACGGACCCAAAAGTCCGCTGCGCTCCGGTTCTCGACAACCACGCCAGCCGACTCACCGGGACGAGCTTCAGACCAGCCTCTTGAGACCAGTCAGTAAAGGCCGCCGGTGCCGGTCAGCGCGTCCTGGCTGGTTTCGCCGAAGGTGTCGGCGACCGGCGGCGGGCCGGGCTCGGTGCCGGGGCGGAACGCCTCCATGATCACGTCCGACCCGCCGGGCTCCGCCGAATAGCCGCTGCGGCGGTCGACATAGGCGAAGCTGACGCCGGACGGCACGGCGAAGGCGCCGGGGTCCTGCCCGGCCAGCGCGTCCTTGATGAAGTCGCTGAAGATCGGCACCGCGATCGACCCGCCGGTGGCGCCGGCGCCCAGGCTGCGCGGCTTGTCGTAGCCGACGAAGATGCCGACCGCGAGCTTCGGGGAGAAACCCACGAACCAGACGTCGTTCGAATCATTGGTGGTGCCGGTCTTGCCGGCCAGCGGCAGGCCGAGGCCGGCGAGCCGGGCGGCGGTGCCGCGCTGGGTGACGCCCTGCAGGATCGAGATCATCTGGTAGTTGGCGATCGGGTCGTCCAGCTGCTCCCCGCGCGATCGCGCCGGCGCCGGCTGGCCGCTCCAGGCGGGGGCGGCGCAGGGGATGCAGTCAGCGCGATCGGGGCCCACGATGCCCTGCTGCCGCAGGCTGCGGCCGTCGCGGTCCTGCACCCGCTCGATCAGATAGGGGCTGATCTGGTAGCCGCCATTGGCGATGGTGGCATAGGCCGTGGTCAGCTTCAGCGGCGTGGTCTCGCCGGCGCCCAGGCCCATCGCCGGATACAGCGGCATTCTCTGGTAGATGCCGAAGGACTCCGCCGTCTCCTTGACCGGCTGCAGCCCCATCTCGACCAGCAGGCGCACCGTCATGACGTTGCGCGAGCGCTCGACGCCGGAGCGCAGCGTGGCCAGGCCGATGAAGCCGCCGCCGTAGTTGCGCGGCCGGTAGCGGCCGGCGCCCTGGCCCTGGTCGACCGAGATCGGCGTGTCGTAGATCAGGCTGGACGGGGTGTAGCCGTGCTGCAGCGCCGAGAGGTAGACGAAGGGCTTGAAGGCCGAGCCCGGCTGGCGCTGCGCCTGGGTGGCGCGGTTGAACTCGCTGAGCGAGAAGTCGAAGCCGCCCGACATCGCCAGCACCTTGCCGGTGAAGGGCTCGATGGCGACCAGCGCGCCCGACACCTCCGGCACCTGGCGCAGCGAATAGGCGGCCGACGCCGGCCCCGAGGTCTTGGCCGGCTGCACCCAGATCACGTCGCCCTTGGCCAGCACGTCGTCGGCGCCGCCGACCTGGCGGCCCATGCGGCCGTTCTCGACCCGGCGGGCCCAGGTCAGGTCGGCGCGGTCGATGCGGCCCTGGCTGCCGTCCTCCAGCCCGATGGTGGCGGCCTGGCGGTCGACCCCCAGCACCACAGCCAGGGTCCAGCCGTCGATCTGGGCCGGCCGGTCGATGCCGGTGAGGAAGCGCTGCCACACCGGGCGGTCGTCCTTCGGCGCGGCGGTCGGGGCGACCGCGGGCGCCGACGGCTGCTGCTGCTGGTCCGGCAGGCGCACGCCCATCGCCGACAGCGCGCCGAGCAGCCGCCCCTGCTGTGCGGGGGGCTGGGCGGCCGGCTGGGCCGGCGCCTGGGCGGCCTCGGCCTGTGCCACTGCCTCAGCCGAGGCCGGCAGGTCGAGCATGGCCGAGATGTTGGTGATCGGCCCGCGCCAGCCGCGGTTGCGGTCGAAGCGTTCGAGGCCGGCGCGCAGGGCGCGGTCGGCGAAGATCTGCAGCCGAGGATCCAGCGTGGTGCGCACCGCCAGCCCGCCGCGATAGAGCTGATCGTTGCCGAAGGATTTGCGCAGCGACCGGCGCACCTCCTCGGCGAAATAGGGGGCGTAGACGGTCTCCAGCGGCGCCTGGGCGCGTACCGCCAGCGGCTCGGCCTTGGCGGCCACCGCCTGCTCGGCGGTGATGGCGCCGTCCTGCGCCATCCGGTCGAGCACGTAGTCGCGACGGGTGCGGGCGGCCTCGGGCCGGGTGATCGGGTTGTAGTTGTTCGGCGCCTTCGGCAGCGCCGCCAGGAACGCCGCCTCCGACAGCGACAGCTCGGCCGGCGGCTTGCCGAAATAGCGGGCCGAGGCCGCGCCGACGCCGTAGGCGCCGCGGCCGAGATAGATCTCGTTGAGATACATCTCCAGGATCTGGTCCTTGGAGAAGTCGTGCTCGATCTCGAAGGCCAGGATCAGCTCGCGCAGCTTGCGCAGGGCGCTGACCTCGTTGGTCAGCAGCAGGTTCTTGGCCACCTGCTGGGTGATGGTCGAGCCGCCCTCGAGCCGGCGGCCGTGCCGCAGGTTCTTGATGTTGGCCACCATGGCGCGGGCCAGGCCGGACGGGTCGACGCCGTGATGATGGCGGAAATTCTGGTCCTCGGCCGAGACGAAGGCCTGCACCAGATAGGGCGGCAGGGCCGTCAGCGGCACCACCACCCGGTTCTCGACATAGTATTCGCGCAGCAGCGACCCGTCGGCGGCGTAGATCCGGGTGGTCTCGGGCGGCTGATAGGCGGCGAGCTGGCCGGCATCGGGCAGGTGCAGCTCAGGCCCGGCGGTGGTGGCCAGGAGCTTCAGCAGGACGGCGGCGACGGAAAAGCTGGCGGACATGCGGGCGGTTCGATGGTCCCAGGGCGTCTCTTACTAAACGTTCGGCCGGCGAATCGGAAACGCCTTCTTCTGAACGAGGCCATGCGGCGGATGGGGGGCGGGCCGGGAGACACGTCCCTCCGCGCCGTTCCGGCGCTGCGGCCTGCGCCGCCATGCCGCTTCGCCGGCGGGCCGGCGCATGGGATGATGGCGGCATGAAAACGATCGTCCTCCTGATGTCGATCGGCCTGCTCGGCTGGTGGCAGGTGGTCGTGCCGCTGCAGGTCATCGTCGCGGCCGTCGCCTTCGCCCGCGGCCGGTGGCGGCTGGCCGTGTTCAGCCTGGCCGCACTGGCCATGGCGGTGGCTGCGGTCGCGGCCGCGCGGGCGGTGGTCGATTGGCACCCGGACGGCTTCGGCCGGGTCGGGGTCGTGCTGCCCAGCGGCCATTCGGCCCTGGTCGTCGTCGCGGTGACGACGGTGGCGGCGCTGGCCTGGCCGCGCTGGTCGCGGCGGCGCATCGCGGCGGCGGCGGCGCTGATCCTGGCCGTCGCGGCGGTCATGGCCTCGAGCGGTCATACCGTGGGGGACGTGCTGGTCGGGCTGGCGCTGGGCGGCGTCTCGGTCCTCGCCGCCGGGGGCGCCGCCCGGTTCCGCCGTCCTCGCCGGACGGCACCGGCCTGAGGACTCAGTAGTTCGGCCACAGCCCCGGCGTGGCCAGCTCGATGACGTGGCCGTCCGGGTCGGCGAAATAGAGGCTGGTGCCGCCGCGCGGCCAGGCCATCTCCCCGGTCAGGGCCACGCCCGCCTCGGCCAGCCGGACCCGCCAGGCATCGAGGCCCGCGGCGGGCACGGCGAAGGCCATGTGCAGCCGCCCCGTGCCCTCATGCCCCGGGATGGTGCCGGAGGATTCCACCACATCCTCGGAGGTGGCGCCGGCCAGGAACAGCAGCAGCACGCCCTGGCGGCCGGCGTCCAGCGCCACCAGCCGCGGGCCGCGCAGCATCACGCGCAGGCCAAGCACCCCTTCGTAGAAGGCGGCGGCGCGATCCAGGTCGGCGACGTAGAGCGAAGTCTCGAGCAGCCCGTCGATGCGCGGCGCGGCGGTCATGGCGCCGGCGCCGTCACTCATCGGCCAGGCGGATCACCACGTCCACCCGGGCGATGCGGGTGCCGGCCGGCGCCTCCGGCAGGGCCGAGACCACCACCGCCTCGCCATGCACGTCGCGCAGCTCGCCGGTGGCCTCGTGGTAGAAGTGGTGATGGTCGCGGATGTTGGTGTCGAAATAGGAGCGGCCGGCCTCCACCACCACCTCGCGCAGCAGCCCGGCCTCGGTGAACTGGTGCAGGGTGTTGTAGACGGTCGCCAGGGCCATGGCCTGGCCGGCCGCCAGCGCCTCGCCGTGCAGCGCCTCGGCGGTGACATGGCGGTCGCCGCCGTCGAACAGCAGCCGCGCCAGCGCCACGCGCTGGCGGGTCGGCCGCAGCCCGGCCTCGATCAGCCGGTCGACGGGGACGGTGTCGTGGGCGTCCGTCATTCTGGTCCTGCAATGATCCCCTTCGCACCATAATCTGTGCGTGCCGATGGAA
Source organism: Inquilinus sp. NPDC058860 (assembly GCF_042743185.1). Classification (NCBI taxonomy): domain Bacteria; kingdom Pseudomonadati; phylum Pseudomonadota; class Alphaproteobacteria; order Rhodospirillales; family Rhodospirillaceae; genus Inquilinus; species Inquilinus sp. NPDC058860. The sequence goes on from NZ_JBHYMS010000021.1 coordinate 72,056, forward strand.
CAACACCCCGGCACCGGGGGCGATCCACAGCCCGCTGAGAGGCTGTTTGGAAATGCGCTGGCGTGAGTCGGCTGGCGGTGGTTTCGAGAACCGGCGCGCAGCGCACGTTTGGTGCGTGAGCACCGGAAGCGGAGAAACCGCCGTCAGACGGCCGCGCCAGTAGCATTTACAAATGGTCTCTCACATCATCTGGTAGTTCGGGCCGCCACCGCCCTCCGGCACGGCCCAGACGATGTTCTGCTTCGGATCCTTGATGTCGCAGGTCTTGCAGTGCACGCAGTTCTGCGCGTTGATCACGAAGCGCGGGTCGCTGCCGTCCTCGTTGCGCACCACCTCGTACACCCCGGCCGGGCAGTAGCGCTGCGCCGGCTCGTCGTAGAGCGGCAGGGTGTAGGCGATCGGGACCGACGGGTCCTTCAGCTTCAGATGCGACGGCTGGTTCTCCTCATGGTTGGTGTTCGACAGATACACCGAGGAAAGGCGGTCGAAGGTGATCACCCCGTCCGGCTTCGGATAGTCGATCTTCTTCGACTGGGCGGCCGGGCGCAGCGTCTCGTTGTCGGCATGCTTGTGGCGCAGGGTCCAGGGCAGCTTGCCGCGGGTCCACAGCTCGATGCCGGAGTACAGCGTGCCCAGGATCGTGCCCCAGCGGAAAGCCGGGCGGCAGTTGCGCACCACCGTCAGCTCCTGCCAGACCCAGCTGGCCTTCAGCCGCTCCGGATAGGCGGTCACCTCGTCATGGCCCTCGCGGCCCTCGGCCAGGGCGTCGAACACCGCCTCGGCGCAGACCATGCCGCTCTTCATCGCGGTGTGGTTGCCCTTGATCCGGGGCACGTTGACGAAGCCGGCGGAGCAGCCGATCAGGCAGCCGCCCGGGAAGGTCAGCTTCGGGATCGACTGCAGCCCGCCCTCGTTGATGGCGCGGCCGCCATAGGCCAGGCGCTTGCCGCCCTCCAGCGTGGGGCGGATCAGCGGGTGGGTCTTGAAGCGCTGGAACTCCTCGAACGGCGACAAATACGGGTTCTTGTAGTCCAGCGCGACGACATAGCCGATCGAGACCAGGTTCTCGCCGAAATGGTAGACCCAGCTGCCGCCATAGGTCTCGTTGTCCAGGGGCCAGCCGAAGCCGTGCTGCACCAGGCCGCGCCGGTGGTTCTCCGGCTTCACCTCCCACAGCTCCTTCACGCCCAGGCCGAAGGTCTGCGGGTCGCAGTCGGCGCGCAGGGCGAAGCGCTCCATCAGGATCTTGGCCAGCGACCCGCGCACGCCCTCGCCGATCAGCGTGTATTTGGCGTGCAGCTCCATGCCCGGCGTGTGGTTGGCGGTCGGCTCTCCGTCCTTGCCGATGCCCATGTCGCCGGTGGCCACGCCCTTGACCGAGCCGTCCTCGTGGTACAGCACCTCGGCCGCGGCGAAGCCGGGATAGATCTCGACCCCCAGCGCCTCGGCCTGCTGCGCCAGCCAGCGCGTCACCAGCCCCATGCTGACGATGTGGTTGCCGTGGTTGTGCAGCTCCTTCGGCAGGGCGAAGTTCGGGAAGCGGAAGCTGCTGACCCCGGTGTAGAGGTGGAATTCGTCATGGGTCACCGGAGTGTCCAGCGGCGCCCCCTTCTCCTTCCAGTCGGGGATCAGCTCGTTCAGGGCGCGCGGGTCCAGCACCGCGCCGGACAGGATGTGGGCGCCGACCTCCGACCCCTTCTCCAGCACGCAGACACTGACGTCGCGCCCCGTCTCTGCCGCCTTCTGTTTCAGCCGGATCGCCGCCGCGAGGCCCGCCGGCCCCGCGCCCACGATCACGACGTCGTACTCCATCGATTCGCGTTCCATCGCGCGTTCCTGTCGTTTGGTTGGCGGCATGCTACAGAAATGCATCCCGGGAATCGAATGGCCGATCATGTCGCGCCGGCTTTGGCTCCGGTTGCGACGCGCGGGGCTCCGCCGACGCTGCGGCAGGCCGGCCGCCGGGGTTGACAGGCCGGCCGGTGCCGCGGCTTCTAGCGCATGGACAGGATCAGCGAATCAGCCGTGCAGCCCGCCGAGATCATCGCCCTGCTGAGATGGTACCAGGACGCCGGCGTCGACGAGACGATCGGCGACGATCCGGGCGCGCTCGGGCGTCCTCGCAAGGCTGCGCCGGCCCCCGTCCAGATGGCGGCGCCGGCGCCGCAGCCCGCCCCCGCCGCCCCGGCTCCCCAGGTCCGCGCGGTCGGGGCCGCCGCGGTGCTGCCGGGCAGCGACGCCGCCACCGGCGACGCCCGCCGCATCGCCGCCGGCTGCAGCACGCTGGAGGAGCTGGCGGCGGCGCTGGCCGCCTTCGACGGCTGCGGGCTGAAGGCCACGGCCACCCAGATGGTCTTCGCCGACGGCAACCCGGAGGCCGACATCATGATCGTCGGCGAGGCGCCGGGGGCGGAGGAGGACCGGCTGGGCAAGCCCTTCGTCGGCCAGTCCGGCAAGCTTTTGGACCGGATGCTGGCGGCGATCGGGCTCGACCGCACCACGGTCTACATCTCCAACATCGTCAACTGGCGGCCGCCCGGGAACCGCCAGCCCAACGCGGCGGAGATCGCGATCTCGCTGCCCTTCATCGAGCGCCACATCGCCCTGATGCAGCCGAAGATCCTGCTCTGCGCCGGCGGCACCTCGGCCGCCGCCCTGCTGGCGACGCGCGAGGGCATCACCCGGATCCATGGCCGCTGGTTCGACCGGTCCTTCCCGGACCTGGCCGCGCCCGTGCCGACCATGCCGATCTACCACCCCGCCTTCATCCTGCGGCAGCCCGGCATGAAGCGGGACGTCTGGCGCGACCTGCTGGTGCTGAAGCACCGGATGGTGGAGCTGGGCTGCGGCTTCACGTCCGCCGGCTGACCGTCGTTTCACTTTTCCCGGCGCCTTCCGTCGGCTAGCTTGGCCGCTTCGTTCGACCACCGCATTGGGGGGACGCATGCCGGGCCGGATCGACGAGTCACGCCCGTTCATCGCCGTCAACATCGCATTGCTGACCGTGTCCGACACGCGGACGGCCGCCGACGACAAGTCGGGCGACACGCTGGCCGAGCGCATCGCCGCGGCGGGCCATGCGGTGCGCGAGCGGCGGATCGTCAAGGACGACCAAGCGGCGATCGAGGCGCAGCTGAAGGCCTGGATCGCCGATTCGGAGATCGACGTCGTCGTCGCCACCGGCGGGACCGGCGTCACCGGCCGCGACGTGACGCCCGAGGCCTTCCACGCGGTCTACGAGAAGCATATCCCCGGCTTCGGCGAGCTGTTCCGCTGGCTGTCCTACGACAAGATCGGCACCTCGACGATCCAGAGCCGGGCGACCGCGGGCGTCGCCGGCGGCACCTATCTGTTCGCGCTGCCGGGCTCTCCCTCCGCCTGCCGCGACGCCTGGGACCTGATCCTGAAGGACCAGCTCGACAACCGGTTCCGGCCCTGCAACTTCGTCGAGCTGATGCCGCGCCTCCGCGAGAAATGACTATGAACGCCATCCTCCGCGCCGGCCGGCTGGCCGTCTTCGCCTGCCTTCTCGCCGTGGCCGCCTGCGCGGCGCCCGGTGGCGGCACCCGCTCCGCGGCGCCGGGCGCCGATGTCGCCCAGCTGCCGCCCCAGCCGACCAGCGGCTGCGGCATCCCCGCCGCGGAAGGGCGGCAGTCGCTGAAGTTCGAAGGCGCGTCCTGGCGCTACATCGTCGACCTGCCCTCCGGCTACGACAAGTCGCAGCCGTACCGGCTGATCCTGGCCTTCCACGGCCGCACCGGCACGGCCGAGAAGGTGCGGACCTATTTCGACCTGGAAGGCCCGGCGGCGCGGCCGGCGATCGTGGTCTATCCGCAGGCGCAGGGCGGCTGGGGCGGCCGGGCGGACCGCGACATGGCCTATGTCGACACCCTGCTGGCCCGGCTGAAGGCGACGCTCTGCGTCGACCAGACCCAGATCTTCGCCGCCGGCCATTCGATGGGCGGCAGCTTCGTCAACGACCTGTCCTGCGGTCGCGCCGGGGTGTTCCGCGCCACCGCGGTGGTGGCCGGCGGCATCGGCAGCGTCCGCCCCTGCCGGGGCCAGGTGGCGGCGATCCTGCTGCACAACCCGAAGGACAACATGGTGCCCTACAGCCAGGGCATCACCGAGCGCGACAAGCGCATCGCCCAGAACCGGCTGGCCGCCACCCCGGTCGACGCCAGCGCCACCTTCCGCTGCAAGCGCTGGGGCAAGGGCGACATCGCCGACCCGGTGGTGTTCTGCGATCTGCCGTCGACCTTCAACCGCAAGCGCCCCTATTCGCATGGCTGGCCGGACGGCACCGGGCCGGCCATCACCGGCTTCTTCGACCGGGTCACAGATCAGCGGATTCAGTTGACAGAGCGGCCCCCGGCCCCTTAGGTGGGGGCATGGTGATCCGGCTAAGCACGCTTCGACTTATCTGATCGGCGCCCCGCCTATGCATGGTGGGGGGCTGCCGAACCGAAGCTGCTGCGACTCCCTTACCGGACCATCACCATGACCCCCGATCGATCGCCCCGACAGGCTTTTTCCCGCACCCGCCGGGACAGCTTCCGACTTATCACCGGCCGCTGAGCGGCGCATCGCGCGCCCGGCGGCCGTCTTCGCGCATCCATGTCATGCGCCCGTCTTCAATTCGCCCTATCCTTCATGTCCGGCCGCCGGCCGGCCGGTGCGAGAGAGAAATCCGATGTCCGTGATGCAACCCAAACCCGGAATGCCGATCGACAAGTACCGCCCGGTGCAGACCGTGGCGCTGACCGACCGGCAATGGCCGAACCGCGTCATCGACCGCGCCCCGATCTGGTGCTCGGTCGATCTCCGCGACGGCAACCAGGCGCTGATCGAGCCGATGGGGACCGACCGCAAGCAGCGCATGTGGGATCTCCTGGTCGGCATGGGCTTCAAGGAGATCGAGGTCGGCTTCCCCGCCGCCTCGCAGACCGATTTCGACTTCGTCCGCCACCTGATCGACAACGATCTCATCCCCGACGGCGTCACCATCCAGGTGCTGACCCAGTCGCGGGAGGAGCTGATCCGCCGCACCTTCGACGCGATCCGCGGCGCCAGGCGGGCGATCGTCCACCTCTACAACTCGACCTCGACGCTGCAGCGCCGGGTGGTGTTCGGCCTCGACCGCGACGGCATCACCGAGATCGCGGTGCGCGGCACGAAGCTGATCAAGGAGCTGGTGCCGACGGTGCCGGAGACCGAGGTCGTGTTCCAGTATTCGCCGGAAAGCTTCACCGGCACCGAGCTGGACTATGCCCGCGACATCTGCGGCGCCGTGCTCGACGCCTGGCAGCCGACGCCGGAGAAGAAGGCCATCCTGAACCTGCCGGCGACGGTCGAGATGGCGACGCCGAACGTCTATGCCGACCAGATCGAGTGGTGCCACCGCAACTTCGCCCGGCGCGACAGCTTCGTGCTGTCGGTGCATCCGCACAACGACCGCGGCACCGGCATCGCCGCGACCGAGCTGGCGCTGATGGCCGGCGCCGACCGGGTCGAGGGCACGCTGTTCGGCAATGGCGAGCGCACCGGCAATGTCGACATCGTCACGCTGGGGCTGAACATGTTCACCCAGGGCGTCGACCCCGGGCTCGACCTGCACGATGTCGGCGAGATCGTCCGCACCGTCGAATACTGCAACCAGCTGCCGGTGCATCCGCGCCACCCCTATGGCGGCGAGCTGGTGTTCACCGCCTTCTCCGGCTCGCATCAGGACGCGATCAAGAAGGGCTTCGCGGCCATGGAGAAGAGCAACAGCGGGCTGTGGGAGGTGCCGTACCTGCCGATCGACCCGCAGGACATCGGCTGCAGCTACGAGGCGGTGATCCGGGTCAACAGCCAGTCCGGCAAGGGCGGCGTCGCCTACCTCCTGCTGACCGACCACGGGCTCGACCTGCCGCGCAAGCTGCAGGTGGAGTTCAGCCAGGTGATCCAGAAGCTGGCCGACGAGACCGGCAAGGAGATCTCGTCCAAGGTGATCTGGCACGAGTTCGAGCAGGAGTACCTGGCCCCCGGCCGGGTCGAGGTGATCGGCCACACCACCCTGCCGACCGGCCGCGGCGAGCGCCACATCGAGGCGCAGGTCAGGATCGACGGGGTGGAGAAGACGATCCGGGGCGAAGGCAACGGGCCGCTCAACGCCTTCATCGACGCGCTGCGGCGCGAGACCGGGGTCGATGTCGACATCGCCGACTATCGCGAGCACGCGCTGCGCAGCGGCTCCGATTCCAGCGCCGCCACCTATGTCGAGGCGCGGATCGACGGGAAGACGCTGTTCGGCGTCGGCATCGACAGCAACATCGTCATGGCCTCGCTCAAGGCGGTGGCCAGCGCGGTCAACCGCGGCATCCGCAAGGGCGCCGCCTGAGGCTCGGGCCTGCCGGGTCCGCGGCCAGCGGACCCGGATCGGGTCGTCGGGCTTGTGCGAGACGCGACGGCAGCCCGCCGGCGCGGCGATCCGAGGAGGAAACCATGCCGCAGCTTCGACCCGACGACCTGTCCGCCGACGAGAAGGATGCCCTGGGGCGCATCCACCGCCACGAGCCCGGCGTCGCCGACCCCGTGCGCCTGGCCCTGCAGGCCCGCGGCCTGATCGAGGAGCGGCAGGGCAAATGGGCGCTGACCAATGACGGTAGCGTCCTCTTGGCCACGCTGGGCCTGGCCAAGCTCGACGAATAGCGGGCGGTCATGCCCGCCTGACCAGCTCCCGCATCGGGGCCGCATCGGCGCTGCCGGGGAAGACGATGCGATCCAGCGCGTCCTCCGGCAGGCCGAGATGGTCGCGGAACACGCCCTTGACCACGGCGCGCAGATCCGTGGTCGGGGCCAGGTCGCGGCCCTGGTACAGCTTGTCCTGCGCCAGGCCCGGCCAGTCGGCCAGCACCCGGCCGCCATGCACGGCGCCGCCGGCCAGGAACGCGACCGAGCCGGTGCCGTGGTCGGTGCCGCCGGAGCCGTTGGCCGCGGCGGTGCGGCCGAACTCCGTCACCGTCAGGATCGCGGTCTGTTTCCAGGCATCGCCGAGCCCGCGGCGCAGCGCCTGCAGCGTCGCGGCATAGCCGGCCAGCAGCCGGTCCAGCCGCTTCACCTGCTGCACATGGGTGTCCCAGCCATACAGCTCCATCACCGCGATGCGCGAGCCGCCGGGATCGGCCAGGAACCGGCCGGCGGCCTCGGCCAGCTGGAGGTCGGCGCCCGCCGCGGCGCCGGCCATGGCGCCGCCGGCCATGGCACCCTGGGCCATGGCACCCTGGGCCATGGCGCCCTGGGCCGGCCCGGCAGTCATTGCCGTGTCGGCCTGCACCATGCCCTGGATCTGCCGGCCGAAGGCGGTGGTGTCCAGCCCGGCGGCATAGGCCGCGTGCAGCGCCGGGTCGCGGTCGTACAGCCGGGCGACGAGGTCGGGGAAGCCGGGCGGCAGCCCGGCCGGCTTGTCCGGCAGCCAGGAGGTGACCGGCGTGGCGCCGCGCAGCACCAGCGGGATCTCCTCGGCGAAGGCGATGCCGAAGCGCCGGTCGGTGGCGCCGATCAGGCCCAGCGTGCGGTTCAGCCAGCCGTCGCGGGTGCCGTCCAGCCGGGCGGCGCCGGTCTCCAGCAGGTCCTGGCCGTCGAAATGCGACCGGTCGCGATAGGGCGAGGCCACGGCGTGCAGCGGCAGGAAGCCGCCCTCGGCGTACCAGTACTTCAGCGGCGCCAGGCCGGGATGCAGGGCGAAGCGCCCGTCCAGGTCGACCATGCCGCCGTCCCCGCCGGGATCGGGCGGCAGCAGGGCGCCGCGCAGCGCGCGCAGGTCCGGGTCGGCATAAGGCGGCATCGCCGCCAGGCCGTCCAAGGCGCCGCGCAGGATGATCAGCACGAAGCGCCGCTCGATCGGCGCCTTGGCCAGCAGCAGCCGGGCCGGCAGCACCGTCGCCGCGGCCGTGGCCGCGAAGCCGCCGAGAAGATGGCGTCGGGTCAGATCCATCCTCTCACCTCCTCTGGAATTCGGGGCTCAGCAGCGCCAGGGCCATGCCCTCGCGCTGGCTCGGCGCGCCGCGCAGCACGCCCCTGGTCTCCTCCGACAGGGTCGGGCCCAGCAGCGCCTCGGCGAAGGGCAGGGGCGACTGGTCGGCGACGAGGCGCGGGATCACCTGATAGCTCCATTCGATCCGCTCCATCACCAGCTCCGGCGCCAGCCAGTCCGATTCGCGGTCCGGCCAGCCCTGCGGCGACGGCGCGTCATAGACCTTCTGCCCCAGCCGGCGGGCCCAGTTCACCGCCGGCGGTCCGGCCTCGGCGAGGTCGAAGCCGCGCGCGGCCGAGACCACGAGGTCGAGCGGCGACTTGAACTTGCGCCGCTCCGGCTGCCAGGCCTCCGGGCTGTCGATCAGCGCCTCGGACACCGCGGCCAGGTCGCCGCCGGTGTCCTGGAAGGTCTTCGCCAGCCGGTCGACTGCGGCCTGCGGCGGGTCGTCGGCGATGAAGTGGCGGGCCAGCTGCGTAGCGATGTGCCGGGCGGTCGACGGATGCGCGGCCAGCGCGTCCAGCGCCGCCTCGCCCTCGGCCTCACCGGCCTCCGGGTATGTCTTGCCCAGGAAGGTCTTCGGCCCGGGCTCGTGGCCGGTCGGGCGGAAGGCGAAGACGGTGCCGGGCGGGTCCTTGGCCCGGCCGGGCGTCCAGCCGGTCAGGATCATCGCCAGCGCCCGCACGTCGGCCTGGGTGTAGCCGCCGTCGACGCCCAGCGTGTGCAGCTCCATCAGCTCCCGCCCCAGATTCTCGTTCAGCCCCACGCCGGCCTTCTGCCCGTATTTCGAGTTCGGCCCGACCGAGCGGACATTGTCGAGATAGAACAGCATCGCCGGATGGTGCACCACCGCGCCCAGCAGGTCGCGGAACCTGCCGGTCGCGAAGGGGCGGATCGCCTCGGTCTCATAGGCGCCGGCGAAGGGCATGACATAGGTCTGGGCGTAGGCGACGGTGAAGTGGTTGGTCCAGAACTTGACCAGCCGCTCGCGGAACGGCGTGTCGCTGGCCACCGCCGACTGGATGTGGGCGATGCGGTCGCGGTCGCGCAGCGCGCGCGCCTCGTCCTGGTGCGGCTTGCGGCTCTCCTCGTCCGGCGCCGACTGGACCGCGATCAGGATCTCCAGCGCGGCCCGGGTCATCGGCATGTCGCCCGCCGGGGCCGCCGGCTGGCGGATCTGCGCCCGCAGCCAGTCCCAGGGGTTGTCGGCGAGGGTCTCGATCTGCCCCGGCCGGGCGCCGAAACCGAAGCGATTCGCGGCGATGGCCGCCTCGACGAGAGACATCGTTCTCCGTCTCCGCTCTCGAACGATCGGGGCCCCTTCCGTCTCCTGCACGGCAGGGTGGCGGGATTCCGTCGGCCGTCGTCGTTCCCGGGGCAGCGGACCGGCGTTGCGTCCGGTTCACTGGCGTGCTCCATAAGGTAGGGTCTGATCCGCGGCAGGGCGAGGACGCGATGGGGACGGTTGGTCGCAGGGTGCGGGATGCGCGCATCGAGACCGAAGGCGCGGCGGATGCCGATCGGCTGCGCCTGCTCAAGGCGCTGGAGAAGAAGATCCTCTGGCTCTCCGCCTGGACGATCCACAACGCCAACCATCTGCGGCCGAACCTTGACGGGCTGAAGGTCGGCGGCCACCAGGCCTCGTCGGCCTCGCTGGTCACGGTGATGACCGCCCTCTATCTCGACGTGCTGCGGCCGCGCGACCGGGTGGCGGTGAAGCCGCATGCCAGCCCGGTGTTCCACGCCATCCAGTACCTGCTGGGCCAGCAGACGCGGGAGAATCTCGAGGCCTTCCGGTCGCTCGGCGGGGCCCAGTCCTACCCGTCGCGGACCAAGGACGCCGACGACGTCGACTTCTCCACCGGCTCGGTCGGGCTCGGCGTCGCCATGACGCTGTTCGCCTCGATCGCCCAGGACTACGTCGCGCTCAAGGAGTGGGGCCGCGGGGCCAAGGCAGGCGGCCGCATGGTGGCGCTGCTGGGTGACGCCGAGCTCGACGAAGGCAACATCTACGAGGCCCTGCTGGAGGGCTGGAAGCACGACGTCCGCAACGTCTGGTGGGTGATCGACTACAACCGCCAGAGCCTGGATTCGATCGTCACCGAGCGCCTGTTCGCCCGCATCGACAAGCTGTTCGAGAACATGGGCTGGCGGGTGGTGACGCTGAAATACGGCTGGCTGCTGGAGGCCGCGTTCCGCCGCCCGGGCGGCGAGGCGCTGCGGCGTTGGATCGACGAATGCCCGAACCCGCTCTACTCCGCCCTGGTCTATCAGGGCGGGGCGTCCTGGCGGCGCCAGCTGCTGGCCGATATCGGCGGCGAGGCGGGCATCCCGGAGCTGCTGGCCGACCATGACGACGCGGCCCTGGCCGCGCTGATGACCAACCTCGCCGGCCATGACATGGACACGGTTCTGGCGGCGTTCCACGGCATCGCCGACGACGTGCCGACGGTGTTCATCGCCTACACCATCAAGGGCTTCGGCCTGCCCTTCGCCGGTCACAAGGACAACCATGCCGGGCTGATGAACCCGGAGCAGATGGCCGCTTTCCAGGCCGGCCAGGGCGTGCCCGAGGGGCGCGAGTGGGAGCCCTTCGCCGGCATCGACGACCTGGCCGACGAGCTGCGCGCCTTCCTCGCCGCGGTGCCCTTCGCGGCCGAGGGGCGCCGGCGTTATCAGGCGGCGCGGATCCCGGTGCCCGCCGCGCTCGACGTCGCTTTGGCCGAGACCATGTCGACCCAGGAGGGCTTCGGCCGGATCATGGGCGAGCTGGCCAAGCGCGAGGACGCGCTGGCCGAGCGCGTGGTCACCACCTCGCCCGACGTCACCGTCTCGACCAATCTCGGCGGCTGGGTGAACCGCCGCGGCATCTTCGACCGGCACGTCCGCGCCGACGTGTTCAAGGAGCAGAAGGTGGTCTCGGCCCAGCGCTGGGGCATGTCGCCGGACGGCCAGCATGTCGAGCTGGGCATCGCCGAGAACAACCTGTTCATCAACCTCGCGGCGCTGGGCCTGACCCATTCGCTGTTCGGCGAGCGGCTGCTGCCGGTCGGCACCCTGTACGACCCGTTCATCGCCCGCGGCCTCGATGCGCTGAACTACGCCTGCTACCAGGATGCCCGCTTCATGCTGGTGGCGACGCCCTCCGGCCTGACCCTGGCGCCGGAGGGCGGGGCGCACCAGTCGATCGGCTCGCCCCTGATCGGCATGGCCCAGGACGGCCTCGCCAGCTTCGAGCCGGCCTATGTCGACGAGCTGGCGGCGATCATGGCCTGGGGCTTCGACTACATGCAGCGCGACACGTCGGACCCGAAGGCCGGCGACTGGGTGCGCGACCATGACGGCGGCTCGGTCTATCTCCGCCTGTCGACCCGGCCGCTGGAGCAGCCGCGGCGCGACATGACCGAGGATTTGCGCCAGGCGATCATCGCCGGCGGCTATTGGCTGCGCCAGCCGGCGCCCGGCGCGTCGCTGGCCATCGCCTATACGGGGGCCGTGGCGCCGGAGGCGATCGCCGCCTTCGAGCAGGTGCTGGAAGACATCCCCGGCGCCGGCCTCCTGGCCGTGACCTCGGCCGACCGGCTCAATGCCGGCTGGCATGCCGAGGTGGCGGCGGTGCGCGCCGGCCATGCGGTCGAGCCCTGCCTGGCCCGCCGGCTGCTGGCGCCGCTGGCGCCCGACGCGGCGCTGGTCACGGTGCTGGACGGGCATCCGGCGACCCTGTCATGGCTCGGCGGCGTGCACGGCCACCGGGTCAAGCCGCTGGGGGTCGAGCATTTCGGCCAGTCCGGCACCATCCCGCAGCTCTACCGCAAATACGGAATCGACGCCGACGCCATCCTGGACGCCTGCGCCGCGGCGTGTTTGGGGATGTGACGTAGGTTGGGTTCGCATCGCGAACCCAACATCGCGACATCGGCACCGTGTTGGGTTCGCCCAGTGGCGAACCCAACCTACGTTTCCATCTCCACCCGGCCCAGCGCCTCGATCTCGATGGCGATTCGGGCGCCGGGGGCGGGCCATTGCGTCTGCACCAGGCTGCCCAGCAGCACGATCTCGCCGGCCGCCAGACCCCGGCCGCGGCGGGCCAGGGTTCCGGCCAGCCAGGCCAGGGCGTTCAGCGGATGGCCCAGCACGTCGCGGCCATGGCCGCGTCCGACCTCGGCGCCGTCGACCCACATGCGGCCGGACAGGGCGGCCAGGTCCAGGCCGCGCCAGTCGGCGACCGGCGGCCCCAGCACGCAGCCGGCCTGGAAGAAATCGTCGGCCAGCAAGGTCGGCGCGCCCAGCGCGGCGAAATCGGCGTAGCGGTCGTCGACCACCTCGATCGCCGGCAGCACCGCGTCGACTGCCGCCGCCAGCACGTCGCGGCCGTGCGCGCCGGGCGGCAGGTCGCGGCCGATGCGGACCGCGATCTCGCATTCGACGCCGATCCGGTGATGCGCCGCTGCCGGGAAACGGCCGGGGCTCTCCTGGACATTCGCCTGGAAGATGCCGCCCTCGCAGGGCTCCGGGATGCCGAGGAAACGCTGCATCACCGGGGTGGTGCAGCCGATCTTCCAGCCGGCCCGCGGCCCCAGCCGGGCCGACAGCCGCTCATGCACCGCATCCTGCAGCCGGCGCGCGGCGGCGAGGTCCGGCGGGCGCAGCGCTTCCGGCAGGCCGGGGAAGGCGCCGGGCCGCAGCCGGTGGCCGGCCAGGATCCCGGCGGCAGAATGGCGATCGATTGCCATCGCGCACTCCATTGGTAGGGCTTTTATCCTCTGCTACGCTCATTCGTCGGACAAGAGGGAGGATGCCATGGCGGGGGTGCTGCTCGTCACCGGCGCCGGACGGGGAATCGGCGCCGCCATCGCCCGGCTGGGCGCGGCCCGGGGCTGGCGCGTCGCGGTCAATTACGGCCGGTCGCGCGGGCCGGCGGAGGCGCTGGTGGCCGAGATCGCGGCCGCGGGTGGCGAGGCTGCGGCCTTTGGCGCCGATGTCGGCGACAGCGCCGCGGTGACGGCGATGTTCGCCGAGATCGACCGGGCGCTCGGCCCGGTCACCGCCCTGGTCAACAACGCCGGGGTGATCGGCCCGGTGACCCGGGTCGACGGCATGGACGACCCGCAGGGGCTGGCGGCGCTCTACGCCACCAACGTCTTCTCCATGTTCTATTGCAGCCGCGAGGCGATCCGCCGGATGTCGCGGCGCCAGGGCGGGCCGGGCGGCGTGATCGTCAACATCTCCTCGGTCGCGGCCCGGCACGGCGGGCTGCCGCAGGAGGTGGCCTACGCCTCGTCGAAGGGCGCGGTCGATTCCTTCACCACCGGCCTGGCGCGCGAGGTGGCGGCCGACGGCATCCGCGTCGTCGGCCTGCGCCCCGGCCTGACCGACACCGACATCAACGACGACCATGTCGGCGGCAAATCGGTGCTCGGCGCGGTGGCGCCGACCATCCCGATCGGCCGCATCGGCCGGCCGGAGGAGATCGCCGAGGCCGTGCTGTTCCTCTTGTCCGACGCCGCTTCGTATATGACGGCGACCATGATCGACGTGTCGGGGGGGCGCTGATACCCCTCTTTTTTGTCAAATCATTGCAACGCGGGAGATTTCGGCGACAATGGCCCAGGATCCAAAGAAGGTCGAAGACCGCGGCATGAAGAAAAACGGTTATCCTTCCGCCGGCCTGCACGGCCGGGTGGTCCACGATATCGGAGCCCGGATCGTCACCGGGCAGATCCCTCCCGGAGACACGTTGCCGAGCGAAGGCGAGCTGGCGGAGACCTACGGCGCCAGCCGCTCCGCCATCCGCGAGGCGGTGAAGGTGCTGGCGGCCAAGGGGCTGGTCGAGCCGCGGCGCCGCTCCGGCACCCGGGTGCGGCCGCGCGAGGCCTGGAACCTGCTGGACCCCGACATCCTCGGCTGGCATTCGCCCGAGGCGCTGATCCCGAGCTTCCGCCGCGACCTGGTCGAGCTGCGCTGGGCGATCGAGCCGGCGGCGGCGGAGCTGGCGGCCCGCCGCTCGCAGCCCGAGGACCGGGCGCTGATCCAGGAGGCGCTGGACGAGATGGAGAAGGCGGGGGAGGACCCGAACGCCTTCTACCGCGCCGATGTCCGCTTCCACCTCGCCGTCTTCGCCGCCAGCCGCAACGCGCTGATCGAGCGGCTGAGCACCATCCTCGGCCCGTTGCTGACCATGAGCTTCCAGGCCCAGGCGCGGCGCAACCGGGCCTTCCCGCTGGCGGTCGGCGACCACCGCGCGGTTTATGAGGGCATCGCCGCCGGCGACGCCCGGGCGGCGCGCAAGGCGATGCAGTTCATCATGAACCAGAGCGCCCGCGAGCTGGAGGCGGCCAGCCCCGAGGCCGCGATCGCCGCCGACGCACCGGCTTGATCGACGGCCGGCGGCGCGGGTTGCCAGCGCCGCATTCCTCCGCGACAATCCCGGCCCACCGGGCGCTGCCCTGCGCCGTGCCCGAACGATAACAATCACAGCATCGCTCGATCGACCCAGGGGGAGACGCATGACCAAGCTGCACGGCCTGTTCCGACGAACCGTCCTGCTCGCGGGCCTGACGGCCTGCTTCGCGCTGCCGGCCGGCATGGCCTCGGCGGCCGACGCCTTCCCGTCCCGGCCGGTGACGCTGGTGGTGCCGTTCGCGGCCGGCGGCTCGACCGACCTGATCGCCCGCATCATCGCCGAGAAGATGAGCCAGGATCTCGGCCAGACCGTGATCGTCGAGAACAAGGCCGGCGCGGGCGGCAATATCGGCGCCGATGCGGTCGCCAAGGCCGATCCGGACGGCTACACCATCCTGATGGGCACGATCGCGACCCATGCGCTGAACCCCGCGGTCATGAAGCAGATGCCCTACGACCCGGTGAAGGACTTCGCGCCGGTGTCGCTGCTGGTGCTGGTGCCGAACGTGCTCGAGGTCAACCCCGAGCTGCCGGTGAAGTCGGTGCAGGAGCTGATCGCGCTCCTGAAGTCCAAGCCGGGCGAGTACAGCTACGCCTCCTCCGGCATCGGCACGCCGCTGCACCTATCGGGCGAGCTGTTCAAGAGCCTGGCCGGCGTCGACATGGTGCACGTCCCCTATCGCGGCGCCGGGCCGGCGCTGAACGACGTGGTGGCGAACCAGGTGCCGATCATGTTCGACAACCTGCCGTCCTCCACCTCCTTCATCAAGGCGGGCACGCTGCGGGCGCTGGCGGTCACCACCAAGACCCGTTCGGCCAGCTTCCCCGACCTGCCGACGATGGAGGAGGCGGGGGTGCCGGGCTACGAGACCTATACCTGGAACGCGATCTTCGCCCCGGCCGGCACGCCGCAGCCGGTGGTCGACCGGCTGAACGCCGCGGCGGTCAAGGCGGTGAAGGACCCGGCGATGCAGCCGCGCCTGGCCGAGCTCAGCGCCAGCGTGGTCGGCTCCACCCCGGACGAGCTGGCCAAGCATGTGACGTCGGAGCTGGCGAAGTGGGCTCCGATCGTGGAAGCCTCCGGCGCCGCCGACTCCCAGTAAACACCCGACAGGAGCTCCGCCGATGCCGATCGACACCCGCCGCCTGGGACGCACCGATGTCGAGGTGACGACGCTGGGCTTCGGCACGGCGGCGCTCGGCGAGCTCTTCGTCACGGTGCCGGAACCGCAGGCCCATGCCACGCTGCAGGCGGCCTGGGATGCCGGCATCCGGTATTTCGACACCGCGCCCTGGTACGGGCTGGGCCTGGCCGAGCACCGGCTGGGCAGCTTCCTGCACGGCCGGCCGCGCGGCGAGTTCCGCGTCTCCACCAAGGTCGGGCGCTGGCTCAGGCCGTCGCCCGACCCTGAGCATTTCCACTCCGACAAATGGGCCGGCGGCCTGCCCTTCGATATCGTCTTCGACTACGGCTATGACGGCATCATGCGGGCGGTGGAGCAGATCTGGATGCGGCTGACCCTGCCGCGGATCGACCTGCTGCTGATCCACGATCTCGACCTGCCGCACCACAGGACCGACGCCCGGGTGCGGGCCCATCTCGACCGGCTCTCGGCCTCCGGCTGGCGGGCGCTGGAGCAGCTGAAATCCTCCGGCGTGATCGGCGCGGTCGGCGCCGGCATCAACGTCATGGGCATGATCCCGCGGCTGCTCGACGCCGCCGATCTCGACGCCTTCCTGGTGGCGATGCCCTACACGCTGATGGACCAGGAGCCGCTGGCGGAGGAGTTCCCGCTGTGCCAGCGGCACGGCGCCGGCATCGTCATCGGCGGCGTCTTCGCCTCCGGCCTCCTCGCCACCGGGCCGGTCGCGGGCGCCAAGTACGACTACCGCGACGCGACGCCGGAGGAGCTGGAGCGCTGCCGCCGGATCGAGCGGGTCTGCACCGCGCATAACGTGCCGCTGGCCGCGGCGGCGCTGCAGTTCCCGCTCGGCCATCCCAGCGTCGCCTCGGTCATCCCGGGCGCGCTGTCGCCCGACCAGGTCACGCGCAACGTCGAGAATTTCCGCTACCCGATCCCCGCCGGGCTGTGGTCGGATCTGAAATCCGAAAGCTTGATTCGCGCCGACGCGCCGACCCCGTAAAGGGACGGGCCGCGAGCCGGGAAGGGATTGTTTCATGCGGGTGGCATCGATCGGCGAGTGCATGATCGAGATCGCGGTGAAGCCGGGCGGGGACGCCCAGCTCGCCAGCGGCGGTGATACGCTGAACACCGCGGTGTACCTGGCCCGCCAGGGCGTCGCGGTCGACTACGTCACCGCGCTGGGCGACGACCCGTACAGCGACGAGATGCTGGCCCGCTGGCAGGCGGAAGGGGTGGGGACGGGGCTGGTGCCGCGCCTGCCCGGCCGGGTGCCCGGCCTGTACATGATCCGCACCGACGACAAGGGCGAGCGGACCTTCCACTACTGGCGCGACCGGGCGCCCGCGCGAGAAGTCTTCGAGTTGCCAGGTGCTGACGAACTGGCCGAAACGCTGGCCGGCTACGGCCTGCTCTACTTCTCCGGCATCACCCTGTCGCTGTACAGCGACCGCGGCCGCGACGCCTTCCATGCGGCCCTGTCGGCGGCGAAGGCGAGGGGCGCACGCATCGCCTTCGACGGCAATTACCGGCCGCGCGGCTGGCCCGACAAGGCGAAGGCGCAGGCGGTGTTCGCGCGGTTCCTGGCGCTGGCCACCCACGCCCTGCCGACCTTCGACGACGAGCAGGCGCTGTTCGGCGACGGCGACCCGCAGGCCACCATCGCCCGGCTGCGCGGATACGGCGTCGGCGAGATCGTGGTGAAATGCGGCGGCGAAGGCTGCCACATCGCCACGGCCGAAGGCCTGACGAATGTGCCGGTGCCGCAGGTGGTGACCCCGGTCGACACCACCGCGGCCGGCGACAGCTTCAACGCCGGCTACCTGGCCGGCCGCTTCGCCGGGCTGGACCCGGCGGCCTCGGCGCTGCGCGGCCACCGCCTGGCCGCGGCGGTGATCGGCCACCGCGGCGCCGTGGTGCCGCGCGACGCCATGCCGGATTTCGCCGGCGGGCCGACCTGACCCGAGGCGGATGACTCTTATTCGTCATCCACAATTTGCTAAGGTGCCGGCGCAACCTGAACGCCCGGCCCTTCACACCTGACCGATCGAGACCTGTCATGACCGTCGACGCCATCATCGCCCGCGCCCCGATCATCCCCGTGCTGACCGTCGAGACGGTGGAGGCGGCGGTGCCGCTGGCCCGCGCCCTGGTCGAGAGCGGCCTGCCGGTGCTGGAGGTGACGCTGCGCACCAAGGTCGCGCTCGAGGTCATCGCCGCCATGGCGGCCGAGGTGCCGGAGGCGATCGTCGGCGCCGGCACCGTGCTGAACCCGGCCGACCTGGAGGCCTCGCGCAAGGCCGGCGCCGTGTTCGGCGTCAGCCCCGGCCTGACCCCGGCCCTGGCGCGGGCGGCGGAGGGCTTCCCGTTCCTGCCCGGCGCGGTGACGCCGTCGGAGATCATGGCGGCCCGCGACCTCGGCTACGGCGTGCTCAAATTCTTCCCGGCCGAGATCTATGGCGGCCAGTCGGCGCTGGCGGCCCTGGCCGGCCCCTTCGCCGGCATGCGCTTCTGCCCCACGGGCGGCGTTCGCGAATCCAACCTGCGGGCCTATCTGTCCCTGCCGAACGTGGCGGTGGTCGGCGGCACCTGGATCGCCGGCAAGGCCGAGGTGGCGGCCGGCGACTGGGCGGCGGTCGCCGCCCGCGCCCGCCGCGCCGTGGCCATCGCCCGCGGCGAGGAGGAGGCGTGAGCGAAGCGCCCGCCTTCACTCTGCGGGCGCTGCGCACTGAGGACTGGCCGGACGTTGCGGAGATCCAGGCGCAGCCCGGCTTCCGCTGGGGCACGCTGCGGCCGCCCTATGAATCGCCGGACGCGATCCGCAAATGGTTGGAAAACCGGCCGCCCGGCGACCTCTATATCGTCGCCGAAGCCGAGGGCCGGGTGGTCGGGCTGACCGACCTGACGCTCGGACAAGGCCGGCGCCGGCACAGCGGCGGGATCGGCATGGCCGTGCATGATTCCTGGCAAGGCCGCGGCATCGGCACCGGCCTGATGGCGGCGCTGATCGATGCCGCCGACCACTGGCTCGACGTCCGCCGGCTGGAGCTGACGGTGTGGGCCGACAACGCGCCGGCCCTGGCGCTCTATCGCAAGTTCGGCTTCGTCGAGGAGGCGCGGATGCGGGCCCATGGCTACCGCGACGGGACCTATGTCGACGCCCTGGCGATGGCCAGGCTGCGGGGGCTCGGCGGAGGCGAGGCATGACCGCCGCGCCCGCCTTCACGCTGCGGGCCAGCCGGATCGAGGACGCGGCCGGCATAACCGAGCTGCACAGCCAGCCGCGCTTCCGCTGGGGCACGCTGCGGCCGCCCTTCCCCTCGGTCGAGCCGGTGCGGAAATGGCTGACCGAACGGTCGCCGGACGACGTGCACATCGTCGCCGAGGCCGAGGGCCGGATCATCGGCGATGCCGGGCTGCACCGCGGCAAGGGCCGCCGGGCGCACACGGCGGCGATCGGCATGGGCGTGCATGACGACTTCGCCGGCCGCGGCGTCGGCACGGCGCTGATGGCCGCCCTGATCGATGCCGCCGACAACTGGCTGGACCTGAAACGGCTGGAGCTGACGGTCTGGACCGACAACGCGCCGGCCCTGGCCCTCTACCGCAAGTTCGGCTTCGTCGAGGAAGGGGTGATGCGCGCCTACGCCTATCGCGACGGCGCCTATGTCGACGCCGTGGCGATGGCCCGGCTCAGGGGGATCGGGTAGGAGGCCTGCGTAGGTTGGGTTCGCGGACGCGAACCCAACGTTCCGACGGCCGGGGCGAACCCAACCTGCGCGGTTCTCAATGCGCCGAGGCGGTGAAGCTGGGCTCGGTCAGGCCGCTTTGCTGCAGCTGGTCGACGATCTGCGCCTTCAGCCGGGCCAGGCCGGCCTCGTCGCCGCTCTCGGCGCGGGCCACCAGCACGTCCTGGGTGTTCGAGGCGCGCAAAAGCCACCAGCCGTCCGGCGTGGTCACCCGGGCGCCGTCGATGTCGTTCACGTCGGCGCCGGCCCGGCGCAGCCGGGCCATGACCTCGTCGATCACCGCGAACTTCCGGCTCTCGTCGACCTGGAACCGCACCTCGGGGGTGGAGACGGTGCTGGGGAAGGTGTCGCGCAGCGCTGCCAAGGTGCCGCCGCTGCGGCTGACCTGGGCCACCAGCCGCACGCCGCAATACAGCGCGTCGTCGAAGCCGTACCATTTGTCGGCGAAGAAGATGTGGCCCGACATCTCGCCGGCCAGGGGCGACTTCACCTCGGCCATCTTCGCCTTGATCAGGGAATGGCCGGTCTTCCACATCAGCGGCGTGCCGCCCAGCGTCGCGATCGCGTCGAACACGGTCTTGCTGGTCTTGACGTCGGCGATCACGGTGCCGCCGGGGTGCCGCGGCAGCACGTCGATGGCGTAGACCGCCACCAGCATGTCGCCCGGGATGATCCGGCCCTGGCCGTCGATCGCGCCGATGCGGTCGGCGTCGCCGTCGAAGGCGATGCCGAGATCCGCGCCGACCTCGGCCACCTTGGCCTGCAGCGCCACCAGGTTCTCCGGGATGGTCGGGTCCGGATGGTGGTTCGGGAAGCGGCCGTCGATCTCGTCGAACAGCAGCACGTGCCTGCCCGGCAGCTTCGCCGTCAGGCGGCGCAGAACCTCGCCGGCGGCGCCGTTGCCGTTGTCCCAGACCACGGTCAGGTCGCGGGTGCCGTCATAGTCGCGCCGCAGCCGCTCGACATAGAGGTCGCGCAGGTCGAGGTCGCGCACCGTGCCCGCGCCCGTCTCCAGGTCGCCGGCGGCGGCGATGCGGCCGATCTCCAGGATCTGGTCGCCATAGACCGGGCCCGAGCGCAGCACCATCTTGATGCCGTTGTAGTCCGGCGGGTTGTGCGACCCGGTGACCATCACGCCGGCATCGGCGTCCAGGTGCTTCTGCGCGAAATACAGCATCGGCGTCGGCCCCAGCCCGACGCGCACGACCTCGAGCCCGGTCGAGACCAGGCCCTGGACCAGCGCCGCCTCCAGCTCCACCGAGCTCAGCCGGCCGTCATAGCCGACCACCACCTGCCGGCCGCCCTTGCGCTTGACGATGGTGCCGAAGGCAGCGCCCACCGCCCGGTAATCGGCGGCCGCGAGCGTCTTTCCGATGACGCCGCGGATGTCGTATTCGCGCAGGACGGTGGGGTGGAAGCTGTGGGTCATGATGCGGGTACGGTCCTTGGGCGGGTCTTGAGGTTTCAGCCGGCCGAGCCCGGCACCGGGCGGCCGATGCTGTGGTATCGGAAGCCGGCCGCCTGCATGTCCGCCGGCTTGTAGACGTTGCGCAGGTCGACGAAGACCGGGCCGCCCATCAGCGTGATCATCCGCGCCGGGTCGAGGGCGCGGAACTCGTTCCATTCGGTCAGCACCACGGCGCCGTCGGCGCCGCGCAGCGCCTCATAGGCGCCGGTCGCGTAGTCGATGTCGGTCAGCAGCTTGCGCGCCTCCTTCATCGACGCAGGGTCGTAGGCGCGGATCCGGGCCCCCGCCTTCTGCAGCGCCGGCACCACCGTCAGGCTCGGGGCGTCGCGCATGTCGTCGGTGTTCTGCTTGAAGGCGAGGCCCAGCACGGCGATGGTCTTGCCGGCGACGCTGCCGCCGAAGGCGGCGATCACCCGGTTGGCCATCTCGGCCTTGCGCGTCTCGTTGACATCGATGACGGTCTCGATCAGGCGCTGCCGGGCGCCGGCATCGCGCGCGGTCTGCACGAAGGCCAGCGTGTCCTTGGGGAAGCAGGACCCGCCATAGCCCGGGCCGGGATGCAGGAACTTCGGCCCGATGCGGTTGTCCAGGCCGAGCGACCGGGCGACGTCATGGACATTGGCGCCGACCTGCTCGCACAGATCGGCGACCTCGTTGATGAAGGTCACCTTCATCGCCAGGAAGCTGTTGGCGGCGTATTTGATCAGCTCCGCCGTCTCCAGCGCCGTGGTCACGATCGGCCGCTCGATCAGGTACAGCGGCCGGTAGACGTCGGACAGGACCTCGCCGGCGCGCTCGCTTTCGGCGCCGATGACCACGCGGTCCGGCAGCATGAAGTCGCCGATCGCCGAGCCCTCGCGCAGGAACTCGGGGTTGGAGGCGATGTCGAAATCGGCGTCCGGCCGGGCCCTGCGGATCACCTCGGCGACCTTGCGGCCGGTGCCGACCGGCACCGTCGACTTGGTGACGACGACGGCGTAGCCGGTCAGCGCCCGGGCGATCTCCTCGGCCGCGGCGAAGACGTAGGTCAGGTCGGCATGGCCGTTGCCGTGCCGGCTCGGCGTGCCGACGGCGATGAACACCGCATCGACGCCGTCCACCGCCGCCGCCAGGTCGGTGGTGAAGGACAGGCGACCGGCGGCCGTGTTCTTCGCCACCAGCACATCGAGGCCCGGCTCGTAGATCGGCATCTCGCCGCGCTTCAGCCGCTCGATCCGGTCGGCATCCTTGTCGACGCAGACGACGTCGTGGCCGAATTCCGAGAAGCAGGCGCCGGAGACGAGGCCGACATAGCCGCTTCCGATCATCGCGATGCGCATGGGCGCACCATCTCCCTAGTTCCGCCGGCTGATCTCAGCCGGCCGGGTCACAGATAGCGGGCGACGGCCTCGCGCAGCGCGGCGGACAGGTCCGGCCGGTCCAGCCCGTAGGCCAGATTGGCGGCGATGAAGCCGACCTTGTCGCCGCAATCGAAGCGGTCGCCCTCGAAGCGCACGCCATGGAAGGGCTGGCTGCCGATCAGCCGGGCCATCGCGTCGGTCAGCTGGATCTCGCCGCCGGCGCCGCGCTCCTGCCGGTCGAGATGGCTGAACACCTCCGGCTGCAGGATGTAGCGGCCGACCACCGAGAGGTCGGACGGGGCCTCCTCCGGCTTCGGCTTCTCGACCAGGCCGGTGACCTCGGCCACCGTGCCGTCGTCCTGGCCGATGGCGAGGATGCCGTAGCGCGAGGTCAGCGCCTTCGGCACCTCGCGCACCGCGATCAGGTTGCCGCCATGGGCGCCGTAGGCCTGCACCATCTGCGCCAGCAGCGGGGTTCGGCACTTGAAGATCTCGTCCGGCAGCAGCACCGCGAAAGGCCGGTCGCCGACCAGGTGGCGGGCGCACCAGACGGCGTGGCCGAGGCCCAGCGGCTGGGCCTGGCGGACGAAGCTGAACTGGCCGGGCGGCAGCTCGGCGTCGCGCGCCGCCTTCAGCTGCTCCGCCTTCTTGCGGGCCTCCAGCGTGGCGTAGAGCTCGGCGTTCTCGTCGAAATGGTCCTCCAGCGCGGTCTTGCCGCGGCTGGAAACGAAGACGAACTCCTCGATCCCGGCGGCCTTGGCCTCTTCGACCGCGTATTGCAGCACCGGCTTGTCGACGACGCAGAGCATCTCCTTCGGCACCGCCTTGGTGGCCGGCAGCGACCGGGTACCGAGGCCTGCGACGGGGAAGACGGCGACCTTGACGGGCTCAGACATGAATGCCTTCTCTGAAACTCGGGACACCCGCTATGAACAATTCATATCCCGCCTTGTGCCACAGAGCAGGACGAAAAGGAAATCGGGTGGAGTTCGGGGGCGTTCCGGCCGGCCTGGGGCCGGCCCGGGCCGCGACGGAATCAGGCCCGACCTTCCCGCTACGGCAGCACGAGAGGCGCCAGATACTGCCGGATATTGGCCTCGAACTGCCGGTCGAACTCGTTCATCCCGTCCTGCAGCAGCCCGGCCTCGGCGCGGTTCTGGTCGGCGACGCTGGAGCCGTCGGTCACGGTGGTCGACCGCTCGACCCTGACATCGGTATAGCCGCCGGTGTAGGCGCCGACGGGGCCGACCTCCAGACGGGCCGCCAGCCGCAGGATCAGCCTCTGCGAGGGTTGGTCCCGGAACACCGCCGTCAGGCCGCCCTGGGTCGCCAGCGGCTCGCGGGTCAGGCTGGCCTCCTGGATGATCAGCTGTCCGGTGCCGGCGCGGCCGCCGGCCTGAAGGCGCGCTGCGGCCCAATCGCGGATCGCCGGCGCCGGGGTGACCCTCTGCGCTCCAGGCGTCGAGCTATGGTTCACG
Organism: Inquilinus sp. NPDC058860; assembly: GCF_042743185.1. Lineage (NCBI taxonomy): Bacteria > Pseudomonadati > Pseudomonadota > Alphaproteobacteria > Rhodospirillales > Rhodospirillaceae > Inquilinus > Inquilinus sp. NPDC058860. The sequence goes on from NZ_JBHYMS010000021.1 coordinate 95,652, forward strand.
GTGTCGATGCGGGCGAGGTTCAGCCGGATCGGCGGGCGGCCGGCGAAGCTCACCGGCGCCACGCTCGCCAGCTCCGGTCCGCCGCAGGCGGCGAGCAGCAGAAGGGCGGCGCCGGCAAACAGGCTGCGACGGGTCGGGTGGGGCATCGGATCCTCCGCTGAAGGATGCGCTCGAAAGCAAACGCTCCAAAACCGGAGCTCTTCCTTATTGTCATTGCCGGGCTTGACCCGGCAATCCAGAAGGTCTCGACATCCTCTGGATGCCCGGGTCAAGCCCGGGCATGACAGTTTGATTCGATCGTTGGCCGACGTCGCGCAGGCTCTCACGCCGCGTAAAGAGCAGCCAGCTGGTCCCGGTCGAAATCGTAGCGGGTGTTGCAGAACTCGCAGGCGACCTCGACCCGGCCGTCGACGGCCAGGCTCTCGATCTCCGCCTTCGGCATCGACTTCAGCATCGACGCCACCCGCTCGCGCGAGCAGCGGCAGGAGAAGCGCATCGGCTGGGGCGGGAAGACCCGCACCCCGTCCTCATTATAGAGACGGTACAGCAGCGCCTCGCCGGACAGGGCCGGCTGGGTCAGCTCGTCATCGGTGGCGGAGCCGAGCAGCACCATGGCGCGGCGCCAGTCGTCCTCGCGGTCGGTCGGCACCTGCTTCTCGGGGTCGGGCAGGCGCTGCAGCATGATGCCGCCGCCGCGCCAGCCGGACGGGCCGTGCCCGACGGCCGAGCGCAGCCCGGCCTGCAACTGCTCCGACTGCCGGAAATAATGCTGGGCGCATTCCCACAGCGTCTCGCCGGAGAGGTCGACGATGCCCTGGTAGCGCTCGGTGTCCTGGCCCTGGTCGACGGTGAAGGCCAGGTGGCCCTTGCCCAGCAGCGCCGGCACCGTGGTGGCGGTGCCGGGGGAGTCGGGGTCGATCAGGCGGGCCTCGTCGAACATGGCGTTGGCGCGGACCGCGCCGTCGCTGGTGACGTCGGCCACCACCAGCCGCACCGGCCCGTCGCCCTTGGCCTGCAGGGTGAACACGCCCTCGTATTTGAGCGCGCTGGCCAGAAGGGAGGTCAGCACCACCGTCTCGGCCAGCAGATGGGCGACCGGCTCGGGATAGGCGTGGCGGCCGAGGATGTCGTCGAGCAGCGGGCCGAACCGGACCAGCCGGCCGCGCAGCCCCGACGCCTCGATCTGGAAGGGGAGGACGAGATCGTCCCCCCCGGTCGTGACCGGCGCCATCGTCACAGGGCTCCCAGGCACCACAGCAGGATGCCCTTCTGGGCGTGCAGGCGGTTCTCCGCCTCGTCCCAGACCACCGATTGCGGGCCGTCGATCACCCCGTCCGTCACCTCCTCGCCGCGATGGGCCGGCAGGCAGTGCATGAACAGGGCGTCCGGCTTGGCCTGCGCCATCAGCCGTTCGTCGACCTGGTAGGGCCGCAGCAGGTTGTGGCGCGACGGCGCGTCCTTGTCGCCCATCGACACCCAGGTGTCGGTGACCACCAGGTCGGCGCCGCGCACCGTGGTCTCGGGGTCGGTGCCGACCGAGATCCGGGCGCCTTCGCGATGCGCCCACTGGATCAGGTCGGCCGGCGGCGACAGCTCGTCCGGGCAGGCCAGGCGCAGCTCGAAGTCGAACATGCCGGCGGCGCGGATCCAGGACCGGGCGACGTTGTTGCCGTCGCCGGTCCAGGCGGCGACGCGCCCGGCGATCGGCCCGCGCTTCTCCTCGAAGGTCATCACATCGGCCATCAGCTGGCACGGATGGGTCTCGTCGGTCAGGCCGTTGATCACCGGCACCGTGGCGTTCTCGGCCATCTCGCGCAGCCGGTCCTCGTCCGAGGTGCGCAGCATGATGATGTCGACATAGCGCGACAGCACCCGGGCGGTGTCGCCGATGGTCTCGCCGCGGCCGAGCTGGATCTCGGTGCCGGTCAGCATCACCACCTCGCCGCCGAGCTGGCGCATCCCGACCTCGAAGGAGACGCGGGTGCGGGTCGACGGCTTCTCGAAGATCAGCGCCAGGGTGCGGCCGGCCAGCGGCTTCGACGCATTGCCGCGCGGATCGGCCTGCTTCAGCTCGATCGACCGGTCGATGATCCGGCGCAGGTCTGCCTTCGACAGATGGTGCAGATCGGTGAAGTGCTTGACGTCAGCCATTTGCCACCGCCTTCGCCGCCCGGGCGGCGCACACCTTGTCGAGGATCGAGATCGCCTCGGCGATTTCCGCCGCGCCGATGGTCAGCGGCGGCAGGATGCGGATGACGTTCTCGCCGGCGCCGACGGTCAGGAGGCCGGCGGCGCGCAGCTCGGGGACCATCTGGTCGCTCGGCTGCACGCATTTCAGGCCCAGCATCAGGCCGGTGCCGCGCACCTCCTCCAGCACCGCCGGATGGCGCGCCACCAGCGCCTCCAGCTCGGCCTTCAGCTGCTTGCCGGTGCGCTCGACCCCCTCGAAGAAGCCGTCGGCCAGGACGATGTCGAGCACGGCGTTGCCGATCGCCGTCGCCAGCGGGTTGCCGGCATAGGTCGAGCCGTGCGTGCCCGGGGTCATGCCGCAGGCCGCCTCCTCGGTCGCCATGAAGGCGCCGAGCGGGAAGCCGCCGCCGATGCCCTTGGCGACGCACATCACGTCCGGCGTGATCCCGGCCCATTCATGGGCGAAGAACCTGCCGGTCCGGCCGTAGCCGCACTGGATCTCGTCGAAGAACAGCAGCAGGCCGAACTCGTCGCAGACGCGGCGCAGCTCGCGCAGATACTCCGGCGTCGCGGCCTTGATGCCGCCCTCGCCGATGATCGGCTCGATGCAGATCGCCGCGGTCTCGTCGGTGATCGCCGCGCGCAGTTCGTTCATGTTGCCCCAGGCGACCTGGTCGAAGCCCTCGACCAGCGGGCCGAAGCCCTTGATCAGCTTCTCGCCCTTGGCGGCCGAGATCGCGGCCAGGGTGCGGCCGTGGAAGCTGTTGGTGACGGTGATGATCCGCCAGCGCTTCGGGTTGCCGCGGGTGTAGTGGTACTTGCGCACCAGCTTGGTCGCGCCTTCCCAGGCCTCGGCGCCCGAGTTGGTGAAGAACACCGTGTCGGCGAAGGTGGCGTCGACCAGCCGCTGGGCCAGGCGCTCGCCCTCCGGGATCCGGTACAGGTTCGAGACGTGCCACAGCTTGGCGCCCTGCTCCTGCAGGGTCTTCACCAGATGCGGGTGGCAGTGGCCCAGCGCCACGACCGCGATCCCCGCCGCGAAGTCCAGGTATCGTCGCCCGTCGGTCCCGAACAGATACGCCCCTTCGCCCCGCTCGAAGACGAGGTCGGCACGCGCATAGGTCGGCATGACAGCGGGAATCATGGACAGGCTCGCTGAGAGTGAGTCTCGGTCAGAGTCTCGTGGTTGCGGGAAGGAGGCGACTAAGCCCAGCTTATGCGGCGCTTGTCAACGCGCGCCCGTGCCGTTATAACGCGCGCTCCGTTCGGGTGGCGAGGCCGGGGTCCGATCCCCGGGGCATGCCCAACCACCCATCCATCGTCTTCCTTCGGAAGGACCGAAAATGCCCAAGATGAAGACCCATTCCAGCGCCAAGAAGCGCTTCCGGCTGACCGCCTCCGGCAAGGTCCGCTACAACTCGGCCTATCGCCGCCACCGCCTGCTGACCAAGACCAAGGCGGCCAAGGAGCGGAACCAGGGCACCAAGATCATGTGCGACGCCGACGCGACGAAGGTGAAGCGCTATCTCCTGGTCAACGGCTGAGCAGAGGAGCGCTGACAGATGGCACGAGTTTCCCGCGGCGTCACCAGCCACGCCCGCCACAAGAAGATCCTCAAGCTCGCCAAGGGCTACCGCGGCCGCGCTTCGACCAACTATCGCGTCGCGATCGAGAAGGTCGAGAAGGCGCTGCGCTACGCGTATCGCGACCGGCGCAACAAGAAGCGCGACTTCCGCGGCCTGTGGATCCAGCGCATCAACGCCGGCGTGCGCGAGCACGGCCTGACCTATTCGAAGTTCATGCACGGCATCAAGCTGGCCGGCATCGACATCGACCGCAAGGTCATGTCCGACATCGCCACGCGCGAGCCGGAGTCGTTTAAGGCCTTGGTCGATCAGGCCCAGGCCGCGCTCAAGAACGCCGCTTGATCCCCTCCCGCCCCGGCGGGATCGGATAAAGCGAAAGGAAGCGGGGGTCGGGCCTGAGGGCTCGGCCCCTTTTTTCATGGCCGGTTGCCGGCCCCCCGGACAACCGGGACCACCATCGAGGATACAGGCGATGGAACAGGTAGAGACGCTGAAGCGCGAAGTGGCCGCGGCGCTGGCCCAGGCCCCGGATCTCGCGGCCCTGGACGCCGTGCGGGTCGCGGCGCTGGGCAAGAAGGGCAGCCTGACCGGCCTGATGGCGGGCCTGCGCGACCTCGACCCGGAGGCGCGCAAGGCCTTCGGCGCGGCGCTGAACGTGGCCAAGGACGAGATCACCGCCCTGCTCGACGCCCGCAAGGCGGAGCTGGAGCGGGCGGCGCTGGACGCCCGGCTGGCGCGCGAGACGGTCGACGTCACCCTGCCGCCGCGGCCGGAGCGGACCGGCCGGATCCACCCGATCAGCCAGACCCGCGACGAGATGGTGGCGATCTTCGCCGAGATGGGCTTCACCGTCGCCGAAGGCCCGGACATCGAGGACGACTGGCACAACTTCACCGCCCTGAACATCCCGCCGGAGCATCCGGCGCGGCAGATGCACGACACCTTCTATCTGCCGGACCGTCCGGACGGGAAGGCGGCGGTGCTGCGCACCCACACCTCGCCGGTGCAGATCCGCACCATGCTGTCGCAGACGCCGCCGATCCGCATCGTCGCGCCGGGCCGGACCTTCCGCTCGGATTACGACCAGACCCACACCCCGATGTTCCATCAGATCGAGGGGCTGGTGATCGACGAGGCCATTCATATGGGCCATCTGCGCGGCTGCCTGCTGGAGTTCTGCCGCGCCTTCTTCGACGTGCCGGACCTGCCGATCCGCTTCCGCCCCAGCTTCTTCCCCTTCACCGAGCCGTCGGCCGAGGTCGACATCGGCTGCTCGCGCAAGGGCGGCGAGCTGAAGCTGGGCAATTACGGCGACTGGCTCGAGATCCTGGGCTGCGGCATGGTCCATCCCAAGGTGCTGGAGGCCTGCGGCATCGACTCGACCCGCTACCAGGGCTTCGCCTTCGGCATGGGGATCGAGCGGCCGGCGATGCTGAAATACGGCATCCCCGACCTGCGCACCTTCTTCGAGGCCGATCTGCGCTGGCTGAAGCACTACGGCTTCGTGCCGCTCGACGTTCCCAGCCTGGCCACCGGCCTGACCCGCTAGACCGCCCGCCGCACGAGGCCGAGATCATGAAATTCACGCTGTCCTGGCTTAAGGACCATCTCGACACCACGGCGTCGCTGGGCCAGATCACCGACACGCTGACCAGCCTCGGGCTCGAGGTCGACGGCGTCGAGGACCCGGCCGCCGCCCTGGCGCCCTTCACCATCGCTTATGTGAAGTCGGCGGTGCAGCACCCGAACGCCGATCGGCTGCGGGTCTGCATCGTCGACACCGGCCGCGGCGAGGTGCAGGTGGTGTGCGGCGCGCCCAACGCCCGCACCGGCATGAAGGGCGTGTTCGCGCCGGCCGGGTCGTACATCCCGGGCACCAAGATCGACCTCAAGGCCGGGACGATCCGCGGCGAGGCCTCGAACGGCATGCTGGTGTCGGAGCGCGAGCTCGGCCTGTCGGACGAGCATGACGGCATCATCGACCTGCCGCAGGACGCGCCGCTCGGCGCCTCCTTCGCCGCTTGGCGCGGCCTCGACGACCCGGTGATCGAGATCGGGCTGACCCCGGACCGGGCCGACTGCGCCGGCATCCGCGGCATCGCCCGCGACCTCGCCGCCGCCGGCCTCGGCACGCTGAAGCCGCTGGACGAGACGCCGGTCGCCGGCAGTTTCCGGACCGACCTGACGGTCGATCTCGACTTCCCAGCCGATGCCGCCGCGGCCTGCCCGATGTTCGCCGCCCGGGTGTTCCGTGGGGTGAGGGACGGCCCCAGCCCGGCCTGGCTGCAGGCGCGGCTGAAGGCGATCGGGCTCAGGCCGATCTCGCTGCTGGTCGACATCACCAACTACTTCACCTTCGACCGCAACCGGCCGCTGCATGTCTTCGACCAGGGCAAGGTCCGCGGGGGCTTGAGGCTCCGCCTGTCGCAGGGCGGCGAGACGCTGGCGGCGCTGAACGACAAGACCTACACGCTCGGCGCCGGCGTCACCGTGATCGAGGACGACACCGGCCCGCTCAGCCTCGGCGGCATCATGGGCGGCGCCTCGACCGGCGTGTCCGAGCAGACCACCGAGGTGATCCTCGAGGCGGCGCTGTTCGACCCGGTGCGCACCGCCATGAGCGGCCGGGCGCTCGGCATCAGCAGCGATGCGCGCTACCGCTTCGAGCGCGGCGTCGACCCGGCGGCGGTGGTCGCCGGCATCGAGCAGGCGACCCGGATGATCCTGGAGCTGTGCGGCGGCGAGGCTTCTCAACTCGTGATCGCCGGGCGTGAGCCCGACTGGCGCCGGACGTTGACGCTGCGCCCCGTCCGGGTCGAGAGCCTGGGCGGCGTCGCCGTGCCGCGCGGCCGCCAGGTGGAGATCCTGTCGGCGCTGGGCTTCGGCATCTCGGACGGCGCCGACGGGCTGATCCAGGCCGCGGTCCCGTCCTGGCGCGGCGACGTGCAGGGCGAGGCCGATCTGGTGGAGGAGGTGCTGCGGGTCAATGGCTACGATGCCATTCCGGCGGTGTCGCTGCCGAGGCTGGCCCCGCTGACCCAGCCGGCGCTCAGCCCGGCGCAGAAGGCGCGCGAGCTGGTGCGCCGGACCCTCGCCGGCCGCGGCCTGGACGAGGCGGTGACCTGGTCCTTCATGGACGGGCGCGACGCCGGCTGGTTCGGCTTCCAGAACAGCGGGCTGAAGCTCCTGAACCCGATCGCGTCGGACCTCGACACGATGCGCCCCTCGGTGCTGCCGAACCTGATCCGGGCCGCCGGCCGCAACGCCGCGCGGGGCCTGCCCGACGCGGCGCTGTTCGAGATCGGCCCGGCCTATCGCGACGCCACCGAGACCGGCCAGGCCATGGTCGCCGCCGCGGTCCGCTCGGGCCTCAGCGGCCCGCGCCACTGGGCGCAGCCGCCGCGGCCGGCCGACGTGTTCGATGCCAAGGCCGACGCCATCGCGGCGCTGGAGGCGGCGGGCGCGCCGGTCGCCAACCTCGCGGTCTCGACCGACGCGCCGGACTGGTACCACCCGGGCCGCTCCGGCTGCCTGCGGCTGGGCCTGACGGTGCTGGCGCATTTCGGCGAGCTGCACCCGGCGGTGCTGTCGGCGCTGGTGGTCGACGGGCCGGTGGTCGGCTGCGAGGTCTTCCTCGACGCCGTGCCGCAGCCGAAGAAGAAGGCGGGCACGGCCAAGCCGCTCTTGAAGCTGGCGGCGTTCCAGCCGGTGGTGCGCGATTTCGCCTTCGTGGTCGAGGAGTCGGTGCCGGCCGACCGCATCCTCAAGGCGGCGAAGGGGGCGGACAAGGCGCTGGTCGCCGATGTCGCCCTGTTCGACGTCTATCGCGGCCCGGGCGTGCCGGAAGGCCGCAAGTCGCTGGCGCTGGCGGTGACGCTGCAGCCGATCGAGGCGACCCTGACCGACGAGGCGATCGAGGCCGTTGGCAAGAAGATCGTCGCCGCGGTCGAGAAGCAGGGTGGGATGTTGCGGGGGTAGGGGCGGGCCTCCGGGCCATGCGTCACCCCTCCCTTCCTGTCATTGCCGGGCTTGACCCGGCAATCCAGGGACGGCCCGGGCTGCCGTCGACGGTCTCTGGATCACCGGGTCAAGCCCGGTGATGACAGTGAGGGGAGGCGGCTAAGCCAGCGTCACCGTCGGCGCAGCGGCCGCGGCTTGGGCAGGGGGATGTCGGCCAGGGCGCTCGGCACCGGCTCGAAGACCACGCGCTGGGCCCGGGGGCGGGCGGCGGCGTGCAGCGCGATCATCGCGCCGATGCCGTCGGTGCCGGCAGCATCGTCGTCCTCGGCATCGCCCTCGCCCCCGGCCGCCGCCAGCAGCGGTTCGTCCAGCACGTCCGGCCGGCGGTCCGGCAGCGGCGGCTGGAACGGAGAGGCGGCCACACGCGGCGTGGCCGCGGCCGGCGCCTGGGCGACATAGGCGCCGGTGCCCTCATGCGACTCGAAGGCCTCGTCCAGCATCTCCGCCATCTTGGCGTTGCGGGCGATCGGGCTGGTGCCGCCGAAGATCACGCCGATCAGCCGGGTGCGGCCGCGCACGGCCGACGCCACCAGATTGTAGCCCGCGGCCCGGATGTAGCCGGTCTTCATCCCGTCCATGCCGGCATAGGACTGCATCAGCCGGTTGTGGTTCGGGAAGTTGCGGCCGCGATAGCGGAAGTTCTTGGTCGCGAAATAGGGGTAGTACTGCGGATAGTCGTTGATCAGCGCCCGGGCCAGCACCGCCATGTCGTGCGCGGTCGAGACGTTGTCCGGATCCGGCAGGCCGTTGGTCGAGGTGAAGGTGGTGCGGCTCATGCCCAGCGCCCGCGCCTGCTGCGTCATCATCCGCGTGAAGCGGGATTCGCTGCCGCCGATCGCCTCGGCCAGCACCACCGATGCGTCATTGGCCGACTGCGTGACCAGTCCCAGGACCGCGTCCTCGACCCGGATGCGGGACCCGGTCGTCAGGCCCAGCTTGGTCGGCGACTGCGAGGCGGCGTAGCTCGACACCGGCAGCCGCGTGTCCAGCGTCAGCTCGCCCCGCTCCAGGCTGTGGAACGCCAGATACAGCGTCATCAGCTTGGTCAGCGACGCCGGGTACAGCTGCTGGTTCGCGTTCTCCTCGTGCAGCACCTCGCCGGTGCGCGCGTCGATGACATAGGCGGCATAGCGCGACGCCGCCTCCGCCCGGGCGGGCAGAAGCGCCAAAGCGAGGCAGGCAAGAAAGACTGCCGCCGATCGCGCAACGAAACCTGCCATGCCGACCCCCCGCCCACGCCGCTTGCGGATCTTGATTCAAGCGTGATTTCAGAAGTCTAATTTAACCCGTTGATTTTTGTCCATAAACCAATTCGTGAACATGGCAAAAAGATGCCGGTCCCGAATGCCTGTCCGGTTGCAGACATCCTGACAGCATCGCCGATCCCGAGGCAACGGCCTCGGCGGCGAGCCGCCATTTGTCCGGCATGTTGCAGTGCACAAAAAATGTTGACAGATCGAATCGGTCTGCTCATAAAGGCGGCATGTTGCAGTGCAGCATGGCTGGGCGGCGCCCCGGGCGGCGACGGTCCCGCTGCGGAGCATTTGGAGCCGTCGTCATGACCACCACCGCCAAGAGCCGTGCCGGCGCGAGCAAGCTCGCCGCCGTCGACACCAACACCGACATCGTGAGGGACACCGTGGCAGACACCGTCAAGGCCGGCCAGGCCGCCGTCGAGAAGAACCTCGCCCAGGGCCTCGCCCTGTCCAAGGACCAGTTCGAGAAGGCCACCCAGGCCGCGACCAAGAACTTCGACGACCTGGTCGCCTTCGCCAAGGGCAATGTCGACGCCGTGTTCGCGTCGGCCGCCGTCTTCGCCCAGGGCACCGAGCAGCTGACCCGCGCCTGGTTCGCCCTGCAGCACGGCGCCGCCGAGCAGGCCGCCGAGGCGACCCGCTCGCTGTTCGCCGCCAAGACCCTGCGCGAGGTCGTCGACCTGCAGTCGACCTACGGCAAGACCGCCTTCGACGGCCTCGTCGCCGAGAGCAGCAAGCTGTCGGAGCTGGGCCTGAAGGTGACCAACGACGCCGTGGCGCCGATCGCCGCCCGCGTCAACGTCGCGGTCGAGACCCTGTCCAAGCCGCTCGCCGCCTGATCCGGCCTCCTCCCCCGGACCAGCGGCCCACGGCCCCGGCGACATGACGTCGCCGGGGCCGTTCGCATTTCAGCTATCCACACTCTTTCCGCATTGCAGGCCTACTCCTTCGGCCCCCACAGCACTATCATCATGATCGGGTTCAAAACCGGCAGCACGCATCCCATATCCATGAGCGACACCGAACGGAAGGATGATCGAGGAGGCGGCAACGACGCCGGCACCGGGGTTGTCGTTCAGACCAGGCCACGGACGAAGAAGCCGTCCATGTACAAGGTCCTGATGCTGAACGACGATTACACGCCGATGGAGTTCGTCGTCCATGTCCTGGAACGCTTCTTCGCGAAGAGCCGCGAGGAAGCCACCACCATCATGCTCCATGTTCACCGTCGGGGTGTGGGCGTCTGCGGCGTTTTCACCTACGAGGTGGCGGAGACGAAGGTGGCGCAGGTGATGGACTTCGCGCGCCGCAATCAGCATCCTCTACAATGTATTCTTGAGAAGGCCTGACCAGAGGTCTGGCAGGCCCTCCCGGCATGGGGACGACCGATGCTCTCGCGGAATCTGGAGCAGACGCTGCACAGGGCCCTCGCTTTCGCCAATGAGCGACGGCACGAATACGCCACGCTCGAGCACTTGCTGCTGGCATTGTCCGAGGACCAGGACGCCGTCGCGGTGATGCGCGCCTGCGGCGTCAATCTCGAAAAGCTGCGCCGCGACCTCGTCGGCTACATCGACACCGAGCTCGCGACCCTGAAGATCGACGGGATCGAGGACGCGAAGCCGACCGCCGGCTTCCAGCGCGTGCTGCAGCGCGCCGCCATCCACGTCCAGTCCTCGGGGCGGGAGGAGGTGACCGGCGCCAACGTCCTGGTCGCCCTGTTCTCCGAGCGCGAGAGCCACGCGGTGTACTTCCTGCAGGAGCAGGACATGTCCCGCTTCGACGCCGTCAACTACATCAGCCACGGCATCGCCAAGGCCGGCGCCTCGGGCGGCGCGCGCGCCGGCGGCGCCGGGGCGGGGGAATCGCGTCCGGTCTCGGGCGCCGACGAGGATGCGCAGGCGGAGAAGGTCGTGAAGAAGGGCTCGGAGGCGCTCAGGACCTATTGCGTCAACCTCAACGAGAAGGCGTCGAAGGGCAAGATCGACCCGCTGATCGGCCGCGAGGCCGAGATCGAGCGGACGATCCAGATCCTCTGTCGCCGCTCGAAGAACAACCCGCTCTATGTCGGCGACCCCGGGGTCGGCAAGACCGCGATCGCCGAGGGCCTGGCCCGCCGCATCGTCGACGGCGAGGTGCCGCCGGTCCTGGCCGACGCCACCATCTTCGCCCTCGACATGGGCGCGCTCCTGGCCGGCACCCGCTACCGCGGCGATTTCGAGGAGCGGCTGAAGGCGGTGATGACCGAGCTGGAGAACCTGCCCGGCGCGGTGCTGTTCATCGACGAGATCCACACCGTGATCGGCGCCGGCGCCACCTCGGGCGGGGCGATGGACGCCTCCAACCTGCTGAAGCCGGCCCTGGCCTCGGGCGCGCTGAAATGCATCGGCTCGACCACCTACAAGGAATACCGGAACTACTTCGAGAAGGACCGCGCCCTGGTGCGCCGGTTCCAGAAGATCGACGTCAACGAGCCGACGATCGACGACACGGTCAAGATCCTGCAGGGCCTGAAGACCTATTACGAGAAGCACCACCAGGTGCGCTACACGGCCGATGCCATCCGCACCGCGGTGGAGCTGTCGGCCCGCTACATCGGCGACCGCAAGCTGCCGGACAAGGCGATCGACGTGATCGACGAGGCCGGCGCCGCCCAGATGCTGCTGCCGCCGTCACGGCGGAAGAAGACCATCGGCATGCGCGACGTCGAGGCGGTGGTGGCGAAGATCGCCCGGATCCCGCCGAAGAGCGTCAGCCGCGACGACAAGGCGCTGCTGCAGACCCTCGACCGCGACCTGAAGACCCTGGTGTTCGGCCAGGACCCGGCGATCGACGCCCTGTCGGCGGCGATCAAGCTGGCCCGCGCGGGCTTGCGGGAGCCGGAGAAGCCGATCGGCAACTACCTGTTCTCCGGCCCGACCGGCGTCGGCAAGACCGAGGTGGCGCGGCAGCTGTCCAAGCTGCTGGGCATCGAGCTGGTGCGCTTCGACATGTCGGAATACATGGAGCGGCACTCGGTCAGCCGGCTGATCGGCGCCCCTCCGGGCTATGTCGGCTTCGACCAGGGCGGGCTGATGACCGATTCGGTCGACCAGCACCCGCACTGCGTGCTGCTCTTGGACGAGATCGAGAAGGCGCATCCGGACGTCTTCAACATCCTGCTGCAGATCATGGATCACGGGAAGCTGACCGACCACAACGGCAAGTCGGTCGATTTCCGCAACGTCATCCTGATCATGACCACCAACGCCGGCGCGACCGAGCTGACCAGGCAGTCGATCGGCTTCGGCGCGACCCGCAAGGAGGATGCGGACAAGGAGGCGATCAACCGGATGTTCACGCCGGAGTTCCGCAACCGGCTCGACGCCATCATCCCCTTCGGCCATCTGACGCCGGAGATCGTGTCGCAGGTGGTCGACAAGTTCGTGATCCAGCTCGAGACCCAGCTGGCCGACCGGCACGTCACCATCGAGCTGTCCTCGGCGGCGCGGCAGTGGCTGGTGAAGCGCGGCTACGACGAGCTCTACGGCGCCCGGCCGATGGCCCGGGTGATCCAGGAGCACATCAAGAAGCCGCTGGCGAACGAGCTCCTGTTCGGCAAGCTGGTCAAGGGCGGTCAGGTCCGGGTCGACGTGGCGGAGGACGGCGAGACCCTGGCGTTCGAGTACATCGAGAACCCGACCGCGCCGGTCTCCTCCGACGACGCGGCCAAGGAACCCGAGCTGGCCTGATTGCCTGTCCGGTTCTGAAAACAAAAGGACGCCCCGACCGGGGCGCCCTTTTCTTGTGTAGGTTGGGTTCGCGGCCGCGAACCCAACATGGCTCCGGTCGAGTGTTGGGTTCGCCAGGTCATGGCAAACCCAGCCTACGGCCGCTCACCCCCGCATCGCCTCCTCCAGCACCGCGAAGATCTGCGGGCTGGCCGACTGGGCAACATTGAAGCGCAGGTAGCGGCCGGCGCTGCGGGACGGGCTGAACACGTCGCCCGGCGCCAGCACCACGTCGCGGGCCAAGGCGCGGCGCGCCACCTCGGCCGAATCGAGGCCGTCGGGCAGGGCGACCCACAGGAACATGCCGCCGCGCGGCTCGACCCAGGGCACCAGGCCCAGCGTGCCCAGCCGCCGCGCGGTCTCACCCATCGCCCGCGCCAGCCGGCCGCGCAGCCCCTCGACATGGCGGCGGTAGCTGCCGTCGGTCAGCAGCCGGTGCACCAGCCGCGCCGCCAGGGCGCCGTTGGAGAAGCTGGTGGCGAGCTTCAGGTCGGTCAGCCCCTCGATCCAGTCCGGCCGGGCGGCGATGAAGCCGCAGCGCACCGCCGCCGACAGGGTCTTGGAGAAGCTGCCGATATGGATCACCCGCTGCAGCCCGTCCAGCGCGGCCAGGCGCGGCGACGGCTCCGACTCGAAATCGGCGAAGATGTCGTCCTCGACCACCACCAGGTCATGGGCCTCGGCCAGCATCAGCAGCCGGTGCGCCATCTGCGGCGCCAGGCTGGCGCCGGTCGGGTTGTGCAGGGCGGCGTTGGTGACGTAGAGCTTCGGCCGGTGCTCCGCCGCAGCGCGGGCGAAGGCGTCCAGGTCCGGGCCCGCCGGGGTGCGCGGCACGCCGATCACCCGGGCCCGGTGGGCGCGCAGCACGCCGAGGAAGTTGAAGTAGCAGGGGTCGTCGACCAGCACGGCGTCGCCCGGCTCCAGCAGGAAGCGGCCGATCAGGTCGATCGCCTGGGTGCCGCCGTCGGCCAGCAGGATCTGCCCGGCCTCGGCGGCGATGCCGCGCTCCGCCAGCCGTCCGGCCAGGTGCCGGCGCAGGGGGGCGAAGCCGAGCGGCGAATCGTAGTCGACCAGGCCTTCGCCCTCCGACCGGGCCAGGCTGCGCAGCGCCCGCCGGATCGCCGGGTCGGGCATCCAGTCGGCCGGCAGCCAGCCGCAGCCCGGCTTCAGTGACAGGCCTGCTTCCGGCGCCTCCAACGCCTGCCGGGCGATCCACAGCGGGTCGATGGTGCGGTCCAGCCGCCGGCCGGGCTCGGCCAGGGTCAGGGGCTGCGCCCGCCGCGCGACATAGAAGCCGGATCCGGGGCGGGCGGCGATCGCGCCCTCCGCCGCCAGCCGGTCATAGGCCTCGACCACGGTCGATTTCGACACGCCCAGCGACTCGGCCAGGCGGCGGATCGACGGCACCTTGGCGCCCGGCGCCAGGGCGCGGCTCTCGATCCGCTGCCGGATGGCGTCCATCACGGTCGAGACAAGGGTGGCGCCGTTTCGCGACGCAGGGACCAGATCGAGCATCCGTACCAGGCTCCGGACCAGGACAGTTCGGCGAAACTGTACTCTACCATCTCTGGCCCATGCCGTCGCCGGCCGGCATGATCGGCGGCATGGAAGCGACACGGACGATCGGATCCTCGAACGAGGCGGCGGCGGGCTGGATCAACGGCCTGCTCGGCGTGCTCATCTTCAGCGGCTCGCTGCCGGCGACCCGGGTGGCGGTGCTCGACCTCGACCCGCTGTTCCTGACCCTGGCGCGGGCGGCGATCGCCGGGCTGCTCGGCGCCGCGATGCTGCTGGCGCTGCGGCCGCGGCGGCCGGAACGGTCGGACATCGGGCCGCTCGTGGTGGTGGCACTCGGCGTCGTGGTCGGTTTCCCGCTGCTGACGGCGCTGGCGCTGCGCTATGTCACCTCGGCCCATGCCATCGTCTTCGTCGGCCTGCTGCCGATCGCGACGGCGGTGTTCGGCGTGCTGCGCGGCGGCGAACGGCCGCGCCCGGCCTTCTGGGCCTTTTCCGTGCTCGGCGCCGCGATCGTCGGCGGCTATGCGTTGCGCCAGGGGGGCGAGGCCTCGCTGCTCGGCGACGGGCTGATGCTGGCCGCCATCCTGGCCTGCGGCCTGGGCTATGCCGAAGGCGCCCGGCTGTCCCGCCGGCTCGGAGGCTGGCAGGTGATCTCCTGGGCGCTCCTGCTCTCGCTGCCGCTGGCGCTGCCGGCGTCGCTGCTGACCTGGCCCTCCTCCTGGGCCGCGGTCGGCTGGCCGGCGCTGGCCGCGCTCGCCTATGTCTCGCTGTTCTCGATGCTGATCGGCTTCATCTTCTGGTATCGCGGCCTGGCGCTGGGCGGCATCGCCGCGGTCAGCCAGCTGCAGCTGCTGCAGCCCTTCTTCGGCCTGGCCCTGGCCGCGACGCTGCTGCATGAGCCGGTCGGCTGGGGGCTGGTGGGCTGCGCCGCCGCGGTGGTGCTGTGCGTGGCGGGGGCCAAGCGCTTCGCCCGCTAGGCCCGATCCATCCCGCGGACATGCTCGACGAAGCGCCGGGTCGCGCCCAGCGGCTCGGCGTCGCGGCGGGCCAGGTGCAGCGGCGCGACCAGGGGCGCGGCCAGGCGCAGGGTGGCGACGCCGCCGGCGTCCAGCCGGGCCATCGAGGCCGGGACGATCGACACGCCGAGACCGGCCTCGACCAGGCTCAGCGTCGACACCAGGCGCGGCGCCTCCTGCGCGATGCGCGGGCTGAAGCCGGCGGCGCGGCAGGCGGCGATGATCGAATCATAGAGGCCCGGCCCGCTCGGACGGCGGTACAGCACGAAGGCCTCTTCGGCCAGCGCCGAGAGCGGGATCGGGTCCTCGCTGGCGGCGAGCGGATGGCCGGCCGGCACGACCGCGACCATCGGTTCGTCCAGCAGCGGCTCGACCACCAGTCCGGCGGCATCGCCGACCGGCGAGCGGATGAAGGCGGCGTCCAGCCGGCCCAGGCGCAGCGCCTCGACCAGCTCGCCGGTGCTGGCCTCCTCCATCGCCATCTCGACCTGCGGCGCGGCCTCGCGGAAGCCGCGGATGGCGGCGGAGACGAAGGGGTGGAAGGCGGCGGAGCTGGTGAAGCCGACGGCGACGCGCCCCTGCTCGCCGCGCCCGGTGCGGCGCACCGTCTCCAGCGCGCGGTCGAGCTGGGCCAGGATCGCGCGCGCCTCGGCCAGCAGCACCAGGCCGCTCTCGGTCGGCTGCACCCCGCGCGGCAACCGGCGGAGGAGGGTGACGCCTAGAGCCTGTTCCAGCGCCTTGATCTGCTGGCTCAGCGGCGGCTGCTGCATCCCCAGCCGCTCGGCCGCCCGGGTGACGTGCCCCTCCTCGGCCACGGCGACGAAGTAGCGGAGATGGCGCAGCTCGATCATCGGCTCAACGAGTCCCCCTCCCCTCGCGGGAGGGGGCTAGGGGGAGGGGGTTTTCGCAGTCAGCCCCGGCCCAGACC